>NZ_NHSG01000137.1:0-16593 GCF_020024005.1 Streptomyces purpurogeneiscleroticus | reverse complement strand
CAGCATGTTGGTGACCAGCGAGCGGCCGCCGGAGGGCCGCCGCTCGCTGGTCACCAACATGCTGCTGCTCACCGC
Source organism: Streptomyces purpurogeneiscleroticus (assembly GCF_020024005.1). Taxonomy (NCBI): domain Bacteria; kingdom Bacillati; phylum Actinomycetota; class Actinomycetes; order Kitasatosporales; family Streptomycetaceae; genus Streptomyces; species Streptomyces purpurogeneiscleroticus. Next base: position 16,518 of record NZ_NHSG01000137.1, on the reverse strand, counting down.
TCCGGCCGTGCTGGCCGCCGCCGCGCTGCGCCCCCGCTCCTCGTCCGGATCCGGCGGCAGCCGCTCCTGATCACGGCCCGCTCTCCCACCACTTTTCTGGAGGTTTTTCATGCCGGACTGGCTCGTGCTGGCCATCGCCATGGCCGCGACGTGCGGTGTCGTCGTGCTCGTCACCGTGCTGAACCAGCGGCGGATCGACGAGGAGGAGGACGATCCGAGCGAGACGCCGGACGTCATGGAGTACATGACGATGATGGTCGGGGTGGTCTACGCGATCGTGCTGGGCCTGGCCATCGCGGGCGTGTGGGAGTCCCGCAGCGCGGCGGAGGACACCGTCCGTACGGAGGCGCAGGCGCTGCACGAGGTGAGCGCGCGGGCCCGGGCGTATCCGGAGCCGGTGCGCGACCGGATCCGGGCCGACGTGGACGCCTACGTCACGTACGTCGTGCACAAGGAGTGGCCGGTGATGACCGAGAAGGGCGAGCTGACGCCGCGCGGGGACGCGCTGCTCCTGAAGGTGCGCGCCGACGTGTCCGACTACCACCCGCGCGACGACTTCGAGAACCAGAGCTATCAGCCGCTGGTGGACCAGATCGCGGTGGCGGACGGCGCCCGGTCGGCGCGCGGGCTGAGCGCGGGGCCGACCATGCCGCCGGTGGTGTGGTTCGGTCTGCTCGCGGGCGCCGTGGTCACGGTCGGCCTGATGTTCACGCTGCAGATCCGGCGGTCAGGACGGGAACTGCTGATGGCGGGAGTCTTCACCGCCCTGATCGCCTTCCTGCTCTTCCTGGTGTGGGACTTCGACGATCCGTGGCTGCGCAGTACTGACGCGATCCAGCCCTTGAAGGATCTGCTGCCCGCGGGCCGGGACTGACCCCGCGCTCAGGTGGCGGAGCCCGCGGCGGCCCCGGTCGCGAGGTCGGGGCCCCAGCGGCGCAGCGCGTCCTCCAGGTCGAGCGGGAGGACCTGGGCGCCGCCGTCCTCGGGGCCCGGCCAGTCCTCGCGCGGCACCCGCCACATCACCTCGAACTCGATGCCGTCCGGGTCCTTGGCGTACAGGGACTTGGAGACGAGGTGGTCGCTGGCGCCGACGAGCGCGCCGGCGGCCCGCAGCCGCCCTGCGGTCTCCGCCAGCTCACCGAGGGTGCCGACCTCCCAAGCGAGGTGGTAGAGGCCCGCCCGCCCGGACTCGGGGCCCGGGGCCTGGTCACCTACGGCGAAGAGGCCGAGGTCGTGGTCGTTCCGGGTGTCGTGGGCCCGCAGGAAGGCGGCCCGGCCGGGGATCTCGGTGTCCACGGTGAAGCCGAGGACGTCGGTGTAGAAGGCGACGGAGCGCGACAGCTCACGTACGTAGAGGACCGCGTGATTGAGGCGGCGTACGGACATGGGTACCTCCCTACGAGGTCACTTGCGGAGCAAGCTCTATGGGATCACTTGCGGAGCAGCAGGACGACGAACGCCACGATCACGCCGAGGGCGACGGCGGCCACTCCGTAGGCGGCGCGCTCGCGGCGCAGGCCGGGCAGCAGCCGGTCGACGGCCCAGCGGCCGGGGCCGGTGAGGGTGAGCGCGGCGGCGGCCACGGTGAGCAGCAGCTCGTACTCGATGCCCTTGGGCGCGAAGAAGCCGCCGCCCCACTTCACGGCGAGCGCGTTGACCATCGTGCCGAGGACGGCGGCGCCGGCGAGCGGGGTGAGCAGGCCGAGCGCGAGGCCGAGGCCGCCGAAGGTCTCGGTGAGGCCGGCGACCACGGCCATCGCCTTCCCGGCGGGGTAGCCGCTCATGGTGAAGAACTGGCCGGTGCCGTCCAGGCCGGGGCCGCCGAACCAGCCGAAGAGCTTCTGCGAGCCGTGCGCCGCCATGGTGAGGCCGACGGCGAGCCGCAGGAGCAGCAGGCCCAGGTCGTGGGCGGCGGTGGACGCGGCGCGTGCCGGCGCCACGTCGCGGGAGGGGGCGACCGTGCCGTTGGGGGTGGTCATGCGACTGCTCTCTCCTGTGTCGGGCGGGACGTATGAGAAATGCTTGAAAGTTCAAGCCTTGGGTCTCACCCTACACAGTGCTTGAAACCTGTACAACCACCCGCGCCCTGTATCAGCCGCGCGGCACCACCTCGCCCAGCACCTGCGGCAGCGGGTACCAGTCGGCGGTGAGCACGCTGGCGTGCGCCCCGGCCAGCAGCGCCACCCGGTCCCTGGCCTCCTGCTCGGTCGGCTTCGTGCCGTCGATTGCCGGGGCCACCTTGTGCGCGTCGGTCATGATCACGAGGTAGTGCCGGGTGTCGTACCAGTTGGTGTCGATGCCGCCCGTGTACGCGGTGGCATCGCCGTCGAAGACCACGAACCAGGGGCGCAGCGCCGGATCGGTGTAGCGGGAGCGGGGGTCGCCGGACTCGGCGCCGTGCACGGCGGGGAAGGCGGTGGCGGTGGACAGCTGCCCCTGTCCCGCGAGGGTGCGCAGATGGGTGGCGTACTCGCGGTCGGTCCACAGCCGGTCGGCCGGGTTCCCCTCCTCGACCGTGCCCGGGATCAGCTCGACCAGGAACTTGCCGGCGAGCGCCGACCGTTCCGGCCAGCCGTCGGCGCGTACCGCCTCGTCCAACGTCGCGTGGTCCCCGATCAGGTCGCCGGGCCCGAAGACCGCGTCCCCCAGCCTGTCGCGCACCAGCGCGTCGAACTCGTCCGGTCCGCGGCCCCCCTTGTCGTTGAAGCCGTCCTTCAGCTCCATCTTCAGCAGCACGGGCCGGTGGCCCGGGTGCGCCTCGTGCCAGGCCCGCAGGTCGGCCAGGCACCCGCCGAGGTCCTGGTTGCGGGGCTTGGTGCGCAGCTCGGCGGGGGTGGCGGCGTTCTCGCAGTTGTTGTCGTTGCCGAGCGGATTACCGTGCGAGACCCGCCAGGACTTCCCCAGCCCGTTGGTCCACACGTCCAGCTCCAGCAGGCCGGCGCCGGAGTCCAACGCGTCGGCGAAGTAGGGGTACTTCGCCTTCTCGTACGCGTTGTGCACGCCCACCATCGTGGTCGTGTCGTACGTCGTGCCTGCCGCGGCCGGGGTCCCGGCGCCCGCCGGCCAGGCCACCACCCCCACCACCAACGCCGCTCCCGCCACACCCGCTGTCATGGCCCCCGTACGCCACTTCCTGCCCATGTGCCCCTGCTTTCTCGTTGGTCAGTCGATCAGCGGGCAGCGTACGGGACTTGAGGGGCGGACAGACCGCCCCGGGAGCCTTACGATGTCGTCCTGGACACGACAAACAGCGGACACTCCGGGTGGAGGCTGACATGACCGGCGGCAGACGAGCAGTGGCGGTATCGCACCTCGCTCCGGGCCTCCTCACGGCCACGGTCGCGCTGTACATGGCGCTCGTCGCCTTCGGCAACATCACCGACTTCGACACCAACCGCGCGTTCGTCCAGCACGTCCTGGCGATGGACACCACCTTCAAGGACCCCGACCTGATGTGGCGGGCCATCACCTCGCGTCCGGTCCAGGACGCCGCCTACATCGCGATCATCGCCTGGGAGACGGCCGCCGCTGCCGTACTCGTCGTGGCCACCGTGCTGTGGGCGCTGCGCCGGGACCGGGCCCGCCGACTCACCACGCTCGGCCTCCTGATGGTCCTGCTGCTCTTCGGGGCCGGCTTCCTGGCCATCGGCGGCGAGTGGTTCGCGATGTGGCAGTCCGAGGACTGGAACGGCCTGGACGCCGCCACCCGCAACGTCCTGCTCGCGGGGATCGCCCTGCTCGTCGTCCAGCTGTCCCCGACGGCCGCCGCACAGGGGAACTCCAGCACCACCTGACCCCGGCATGGAATAGCCGCACCGGACCCCCGGTTGCCCCCGGTATGCGAGCAATCGGAGTGGAAGAGTTCGGCGGACCCGACGCTCTCAGGGTCTTTGACGTGCCGGAACCGCAGGCCGGTCCCGGCGAGGTGCGCATCAGAGTGCACGCCGCCGCGGTGAATCCCACGGACACACTGCTGCGCGCCGGCGCGCACGCACAGCGGCTCGGTGACCGCCGGCCGCCCTACGTGCCCGGCATGGACGCGGCCGGCGTGGTCGACCAGCTCGGAGCGGACGACGACGGCCGACTGAGCGTCGGGCAGCGGGTGGTCGCCGTGGTCGTGCCCACCGGGCCGCACGGTGGCGCGTACGCGGACAAGATCGTGGTGCCGGCCGCCTCGGTGGTACCGGCGCCGGAGGGCACGGACCTCAGCGCCGCGGCCACGCTGCTGATGAACGCGCTGACCGCCCGGCTGGCCCTCGACGAGCTGGGCCTCTCGGCCGGTGACACGCTCGCCGTCGTCGGCGCCGCGGGCGCCCTCGGCGGGTACGCGGTCGAGCTGGCGAAGGCCGACGGACTGCGGGTGATCGCCGATGCCAAGCCGGCCGACGAGAAACTGGTGCGCGAGCTGGGCGCCGACGAGATCGTCCCGCGCGGCGACGAGGTGGCCCAGCGCATCCGGGAGCTGGTGCCGGACGGCGTGCCGGGGCTCGTGGACGCGACGCTGCAGGGCGAGAAGCTGTTCGGTGCGATCGCTAACGGGGGCCGGATGACGGTGTTCCGCGGCTGGTCGGGTGGCAACGAGCGGGATATCGACGTACGACCGGTACTGGTCTCGGACGCCGCCACCGACACCGCTCGGCTGGACCGGCTGGCCCGCCAGGCCGAGGAGGGCGCCCTCACGCTGCGGGTCGCCGAGGTCTTCCCGGCGAAGCGGGCGGCCGACGCACACCGGCTGCTGGAGGCCGCCGGCGTGCGCGGCCGCCCGGTGCTCGACTTCGGCTGACCGGCCGCAGTCCGGCTGACCCACCGTCAGGGGCCCCGCTCGCCGCGCCGTGCGAGCGGGGCCCGCTCACCACTCGATCCGGTACGACGTCAGCCAGTTGGCGGCGCCGGCCTCGGTGCGGGCCACGCGGTGCGGGAGCACGGTGTCGCGGAAGACGCGGCGTACGGGGCCCAGCGCCGTACGGCGGGCCATGTTGGCACTGGCCTCGACGACCTTCTCCACGCGCTCGCGGCGGAGTTCCTCGTACGCGCGAAAGGCGCGGCGGTTGTCGGACTGGTCGCGCAGCGACTTGGCCAGCACGATGGCGTCCTCGATGGCCATCGAGGCGCCCTGTGCGGCGTTCGGCGCCGCGGCGTGCGCGGCGTCCCCGATGATCACCATGGTGTCGGTGTACCAGCGCGGCGTGGCGGCGATGTCGTAGGAGTTGGAGCCGACGATGGTCTCGCCGGTGGACCGGATGATGTCGGCGGCCGGGGAGTTGTCCTCCTCGAAGAGGCCGCCGAGCCGGTGCCGCCACTGGTCGGCCGTGGAGGCGGCCAGGTCGTCGCGGGAGAGCTCGGGCCCTGGCGCGTTGGCGAACCACCAGGTCTCGCCGTCGGGGGCGCGGGTGCACCCGAAGAACGCCTTCTTGCCGAAGATCATGCTGTACGTGCCGTGTTCGGGCGGGTTCTTCGCGTCCCGGGTGTAGCCGCAGACGGTGTTCTGGCCGGTGTACCGGGGGCGGGCCGCGGCCGGGTCGATGAGCTTGCGGGTGACGGAGTGGACGCCGTCGGCGCCGATCAGCAGGTCGCCCTCGGCGCGGGTGCCGTCGGAGAAGGTGGCGACGATCCGGCCGTTCTCCACGGTCTCGGCGGCCACCAGCCGCTTGCCGTGCTGCACGTTGATGCCGCGGCGGGTCGCCTCGTCGTGCAGGACCCGGTAGAGCGTGGCCCGGCGCATCGTGCGGGGCCCGGGACCGTCCGGCGCGCCCTCGGCGTCCTGGTCCGCCGTCCCGGCCATCGGGCGTTCGCCCAGCCGCTTCCCGGTGCTGCTGAGGAACTCCACCCGACCGGCGGGGAAGGAGTTCTCGATGACGGGCCGGTCGGCGTCGATGACGCGCAGCGCCGACATGCCGTTCTCGAAGAGGACGAGGAAGGCCCCGACGTCGTCGGCGCCGCTCGCGTACGCCTCGTAGACCTCCGATTCGATGCCGGCTTTCTGCAGGGCCATCGCGGTCACCGCTCCCGCGATGCCACCGCCGATGATCAGGGCGTTGGTCATGACGCTCCAAGGTCGGACGGCCGGTCTCCAGGGGCGCCTGACTGCGCCCCGGCGGATGCGGCGCCCGCAGGGCCAGTGCCCGAGGCGCCGCATCCGTCGCACGGGTCCACCTTGGCGCGCCGGGAGCGCCGGTGCCAGAGCGGGAACCGGCATGTCGTCCGCACGACCGTACTTGTCGTCGTACGGATGCCGGTCCCCGCCGTCGTCGGCCGCCCCCGCGCCCCCGGGTGCGGCTCAACTCGCCGCGTAAACATCCTCGATGTAGCGGCCCTCGGTGGTCAGCCCGGTGAGCCAGGTCTCGGCCTCCTCGGGCGTGCCGCCGCCGTGGCGTACGTACAGCTCCCGGAATGCCTCGCGGACGCCCGGTGCCATCCGGCTGCCGTCACCGCAGACGTACACCCGGGCGCCCGACTCCAGCAGCCGCCAGACCTCTTCGCCGTCGGCGGCGATGCGGTGCTGGACGAACCGGCGGCCGTCCTCGGGCCGTTCGCTGAAGGCGGGGCGTACGCCGACGGCGCCGGCCGCCTCCGCCGCGCGCAGCTCCTCGGCGTGCAGGAAGTCCGCGTCGGGCGCGTCGCAGCCGAAGAAGAGCAGCGCCGGGGCGAGCGGTCCGGCGGCCGCCGTGCGGTCGGCGACGGCGCCGCGGAAGGGCGCCAGGCCGGTGCCTGCCGCCACCATGATCACCGGGGTGCCGTCGGCCGGATCGATACGGAAGGCGTCCCGGCAGGGCTGGACGCGGGCGAGGACCGTGTCACCGGCCTTCAGGGTGTGCAGATGGCTCGAACCGGTGCCGCCGGGCAGCAGCGAGACCATCAGGTCCGCGTGCCGGCCGTCCAGGGCCGGGGAGGACGAGACGGAGTAGTGCCGGGTCCGCATCGGGGGCAGCAGCTCCAGGACGGCCGGCCAGGGCAGCGCGCCGCGCAGCGCCGGGTACGCCTCGATCAGCTCCAGCGTCGTACGGGTGTCGTCCTCGCCGGACGCTTCGAGGGCCGCGCGCTCGGGCGGGCACGGGTTGTGCGCGGCGAGCAGCGCGCGCTGTTCCGCGGTCGGCCGGGCGTTCAGCTCCAAGTGGTGGGTGAGGAGCGCGTGGACGCTCAGCGGGCGGTCCACGGGGAGCGCGTCGCGGCCCGCGCCGGGCTGCCGGATGCTGAGCACCGTCGCCGGGTCCACGCCGAGCGCCTGCGCGGCGCGGGCGACCCGCTCGGGGCTGTTGACGGGCAGCACGCTCAGGTGGTCGGCGGTGCGGTAGGTGACGCCCTCGGGGAGGGCGAGCCGCAGGAACCGCTTCTTGCGCGGGTAGCCCTCGGCGGTGAGGTCGTACGCCTCGGTCACGGTCATCTCGGTGAGGCCGTGGCGGGCGGCGAGCGCGTCCAGGGGGCCGCCGGTGATCTCGGTGACGGTGCACGCGCCCTCGTCGGGGGCCGCGGTGGCGCCGATGCTCGCGGGGTCGCCGTACCGGGTCAGCAGCTCCGTACGGAGTGCGGCGGTGAAGTCCTTGACCGTGCCCGCCATGTCGCCGGAGGCGTCGGCCGCGGCGCGCGGCAGCAGCCGGTCGCCGCCGAGCTCCGCCAGCCGGTCGTCGAGGAGGGTGGGGACGCGCTGGTAGGTGGCGGCCCAGTTGCGGTCGCCGACGCCGAGGACGGCGTACGGAACGCCCTCGGCGGCGCCCTCGGGCGCGTCCTCCAGCCACGACACGAAGGCGGCCGCGTCGTCGGTCGGGCGGCCGTTGTAGGAGGCCGCCACGAGGACCGTGGGGCGGTCCGCGGGCAGTCCGCCCGTGTACGCGTCCAGCGGCGCGACCTCGGCGGCGCAGCCGAGCCCGGTGGCCTCGTCGGCCAGCCGCTCGGCGAAGTCCTTGCAGGTGCCGTAGTTGGTGCCGTGCAGGAGCAGCAGCCCGGTGCCCTGCGTTACCCGGGTGGGCAGCCCGTCGTCGGCGGCGGGCGCCTCGGCCGCGGTACCGGTGCCGGGGAGCACGGCGAGCGCCGCACGGTCGGCGGCACGGTGGGCGGCGGTGCGCTCGGCGAGCCGCACGGTGAAGCCGTCGGGCTTCAGCGTCAGCGTCTCCTTGACGGTCAGCGCGTAGTCGCCGTGGTCCTCGAAGCGGTAGCGGTGCACGAGGAGCGCCAGCAGCATGGTCGCCTCGTGCAGCGCGAACTGCCGCCCGATGCAGGCGCGTTCACCGGTACCGAAGGGCTTGTACGCGTGCGGGGAGCGGGCCGCCTCCGCCTCGGGTGCGAAGCGCGCCGGGTCGAACAGCTCGGGGTTGTCGCCCCAGACCGGGTCGCGGTGCAGCATCGGGGTCAGGACCGTGAAGATCTGCCCGGCCTTGACCGGGTACCGGCCGGCCAGCAGCGTGTCCGTCTTCGCCTGCCGGCTGAACGCGGCAGCGGTGGGCCACAGCCGCAGCGCCTCGTTCAGCACCTGGCGGGTGAAGGCCAGCTTCCCGATGTCCTCGAAGGACGGGTCGGGGTCGGCCGCGGCACCGAAGAGCTCGTCGGCCTCGCGGCGCGCGAGCCGCAGCGCGACCGGGTCCTTGAGCAGGTGGTACAGCGCGAAGGAGAGCGCGCCCGAGGTGGTCTCGTGACCGGCGATCAGGAAGGTGATGACCTGGTTACGGATGTTGGCCGGGTCCAGGGTCGTGCCGTCCTCCGGGTGCGGCGCGCCGAGCATGAGCCCGAGCAGGTCGTCGGCAGAGGTGTCGCCAGAGGCGGTACGGGCTTCGATGACCTCGTCCACCACCGAGGCGAGATAGTCGGCGTCCGCGCGGAACGCCTCGTCGCGCTCGGTGTAGTCCACGCCCGGCTTACGGGCCAGCCGCGTCATGCTCCACTCCAGGCAGCGCACCATCGCGTCCACGAAGGGGTGCGGCGTCTCGCGCCCGAAGGACTCGAAGTCGAAGCCGAATCCGGCGAGTCCGATGGTGTCCAGGGTCATCCGGGTCATGTCGTCCGGCACGTCCACGGGCGCGCTGTCGGCGACCCGGCGGTCCCAGCTCGCCATCAGCCGGCGGGCGACGGCGAGCATGGCCGGGTGGTAGGTGCGCATCGAGCCCAGCGCGAAGGCGGGCATGAGGATGTCGTGCGCCTTGGCCCAGTTCGGCTCGTCGTTGTAGGCGGTGAAGAGCCCGTCGGCGGCGAACTCCCGTACGTTCTCCAGGGCCGGGCCGACGGCCTTCTCGAAGCGGGTCTCGTCGGCGAGCTCGGTCACCAGCTCCAGGGAGGTGACGAAGGTGGCATCCCGGCCGTGCAGCCGGCGCCGGAAGATCGGGCCGTGCTCGCGCGCCAGGCCCATGGCCCGCTGGAGAGGGGTACGGGAGAGGCCGGCGGCCGTGATGTCCACCACGGGGATGCCGTCGTCGCCGAGGGTGACCGTGTCGGCGCTCTGCAGCTGCGTATCGCTCATGACTCCACAGTGACCGGCCCGGTGTGCCGCGCTCCCCGTGGTAACTGCATGATTGTGCAGTGATTTCTTGCCCGCGGGTCTTGCGGACCGGCGGGAAGATGATCTTCGCGGTACGGCGGCCCGCGCGGCCCGCCGGACGGAGCGGGACCGATGGACGCACGAGGACGCACAGGGACGCATGAGACGGAAGGACGGGTGCCACCGGCCAATGGGTGACGACCTCTTCGCGCATCCGGGCGTGCCCGGCCCGGCCGCCGCGCCCTGGCACAACTACTTCCTGATCCTGCTGGACCGGATGCCGCTGCCGGTCGCGGTGTGCCGCGCCGACGGCGGGATACTGATCGCCAATCCGGCGATGGCCGCGGTGTGGGGCACCACGCGCGGCCAGCTGCGCGGGCGCAACCTGCTGGACCACTTCAGCCCCCGGGCGATCTCGCAGGTCGGCCGGCTCGTCGAGGCCGTACGGATGGGTCGCCGCTCCCGCTACCCCGTCGAGGTCCGCTGGCGGGAGGGCGCGGACGGACCCGAGTGCGAGGGGATGCTGACCCTGGATCCCGTCGGCGACCCCTCCGCGGAGCCGCCGGCCCTGCTCGCCATCCTCCGCGCCTACGAGGCGCGCCCCGCGCCGCCGCCCGCCGCGCGGGTCAGCCCCGTGGAGTCCCGCATCCTCGCGCTCGCCGCTTCCGGCGCCACCACGGCCGCCATCGGCAAGGACCTCGGCCTCACCGTCGACGGCGTCAACTACCACCTCACCCGCCTGACCCGCCGCTTCCGCGTCCCCAACCGCACCGCGCTGATCGCCCGCGCCTACACCCTCGGCCTCCTCTCCCCCACTGCGTGGCCCCCGGCACCGGCCGAGGACCGGGACGCCTGAGGGCCTGTACGTCGGCACGGCCTCCGCATCCGGTACCGATGCCGGAGGCCGGACTGGACGCCGGTGACCGACCTCGGGAGGCCGCCAGCAGCCGGGCGGAATCGGCGCGAATCGGACCGTGCCAGGGCCGTGCCCGGGCGAGTAGCGTCGGCCGCTCTTCTTCCCGTACGGAGGGTGCGGACCCATGGCCGACACCGTGAGTTACGTGCAGTACGAGACGTACGAAGGCGGCAGTCCAGAAGCGGAACGGCTGCTCTTCGAAAAGCTGGCGCGCGAACTGATGCGCGTGCAGACGCGGAACAAAAAGAGCAGCGGGGCGCCAGGTGTGCAGCGCGCCTTCCATGCGAAAGGCATCCTCGGCGTGGAGAACGCCAGGCTGCGGTTCAACGACGATCTGCCGCCCGCGCTGACCCAGGGCTACGCCCAGCCGGGGGCCGAGTACCCGGCGCTGGTGCGGCTGTCCAACGCCAGCGGCATCCCGGGCTCCGACGTCTCGCCCGACCTGCGCGGCGCCGCCGTGCGGGTGGAGGTGTCGGCGGAGGAGACCCACGATCTGACGGCGACCAATTTCCCGGTGAGCCACGCACGCAACGCCCGCGAGTTCGTGGCGTTCGCCAGGGCGATGGCGGGCGCCAAGACGCCCCTGCAGAAGGCGTTCGGGCTGCTGGTGAAGCTGCCGCTGGCGGTCGGCTGGGGCACCGCGACACGGATGCGGCGCAACGTGCAGGCCGCGGCGCGGCACACGGTCGGCTCGCTGGCGCGCGAGACGTACTGGAGCCGGGGCGCGTGCCTGTGGGGCGACGCCGGCCCGGTGCGTTACCAGCTGCGGCCCACGCCCGGCGGCGCGCCCGCGCCCCGCCCGGACCGGCACGACCCCGACCACCTGCGGCACGAGCTGACCGAGCGGCTGGCCGCCGCGGACGTCGAATTCGACCTGTGCGTACAGCGGTTCGTGGACGAGAAACGCACGCCGGTCGAGGACGGCGCCTCGGACTGGCGGGAGTCGGACGCGCCCGTGATCCCGGTGGCGCGGCTGACGATCCCGCGCCAGGACATCACCACCGCCGAGGCCGCCTCGGCGGCCCGCCGCATCGAACAGCTGTCGTTCAACCCGTGGCACACCACGGAGGACTTCCGCCCGCTGGGCAATCTGAACCGGGCCAGGAAGGCCGCGTACCAGGCGAGCGCGGCACACCGCCTCGGCACCCGCTTCGAGACCGATGAACCGCTGCACAACAAGGTGCTCGGGGTGCCGTTGCGGGCGGTGTTCACCACGCTCAACCGTTTCCTCCCCTGGTACCGGCTACCTCTGGAGGGGGGCCTGCTCAACCTGGTCGTCCTGCGGCAGGTGCTGCGCCGCCGCAACCTCATCGACACCGAGCTGCCCGAGGCGCCGCCGAAGGCGGTACCCGTGCCGGAGACGGTGGACGAGCGCGCCCGCACGGCCCGCTCGTACGACGGCTCGCACACCGACCTGTCGGCGCCGCGGATGGGCGCGGCCGGCCAGTCGACCTTCGGGCGCAACCTCAAGCCGGTCTACCGCCCGGACCTCTTCGACACCCCCAACGCCGTCACCGTGGCCCGCGAGCTGCTGCACCGCCGCGCCTTCCAGCCCGCGACCTCGCTGAACATCCTGGCCGCCGCCTGGATCCAGTTCCAGGTCCACGACTGGGTCAACCACCAGCGGTACTCGCTCGCCGAGCGGTCGGTCGAGGTGCCGCTGCCGCCCGGCAGCACCTGGTACAACACCCCCGGCGGCCCGGCCGAGAACGTGATGCGGATCGCCGAGAACCGGGGCCTGGAGCGCCCGGGCAAGCCGCCCATCCTCTTCACCAACACCACCTCGCCCTGGTGGGACGGCTCGGAGGTGTACGGCGGCGACGAGAGCACCGCGCGCAGCCTGCGCGAGCCGGACGGCGCCAAGCTGCGCCTGGAGGACGGCCACCTGCCGATGGGTTCCAACGGCATCCCGCTGACCGGCTTCAGCGAGAACTGGTGGCTGGGCCTGTCGGTCATCCACACCCTCTTCGCCCGCGAGCACAACGCGGTCTGCGACGCGCTGCACAGGGAATACCCGAAGATGACCGCGGAGCAGGTCTACCAGACCGCCCGGCTCATCGTCTCCGCGCTGATCGCGAAGATCCACACGGTGGAGTGGACGCCGTCGATCCTGGCGACCAAGGCCATCGACATCAGCCTGCACACCAACTGGGAGGGCCCGCCGAACAACTGGCTGCACAAGCTGGGCCTGTGGCTGGTCGAGTCGCACTCGCTGCACGGCATCCCGAAGACCCTGCCCGATCACCACAACGTGCCGTTCTCGCTGACCGAGGACTTCGTCACCGTCTACCGGATGCACCCGCTGCTCCCGGACGACTACGAGCTGCGCGAGCACCACTTCGGGCAGCGCCTGGAGGCCCTGTCCTTCAACGACCTGCAGGGCGGCGCGGCGGAGGGGCTGGCCCGCAAGACCGGCCTGACGGACTCGCTGTACTCGCTGGGCATCGCGCATCCGGGCGCGATCACCCTGCACAACTACCCGCGCGCGCTGACCCACTTCGAGCGGGACGGCGAGATCATCGACCTGTCGGTGGTGGACCTGGTACGGACGCGGCGGCGCGGCGTACCGCGGTACAACGACTTCCGGGCCGGGCTGCACAAGCCGCGGCTGAACCGCTTCGAGGAGGTCACCGGCGACCCGGACACGGCCGCGCTCCTGAAGGAGGTGTACCGGGACGTCGACGAGATCGACACCATGGTCGGCCTGTTCGCGGAGACCCCGCCGCAGGGCTTCGGGTTCAGCGACACCGCCTTCCGGATCTTCATCCTGATGGCGAGCCGCCGCATCCAGTCCGACCGGTTCCTGACCGTCGACTTCCGCCCCGAGATCTACACGCCGCTGGGCATGGACTGGGTGGCGCGCAACGGGATGAACTCCGTCATCCTGCGGCACTGCCCGGAGCTGGCGGCGATGCTGCCCCGCGACGCCGGCGCCTTCGCGCCCTGGCGTCCGGTACTCCCGGTGCGCGGCGCCGGCGCGGAGTCGTGAGGGACCGCCGCTGAACGCGCACACGGGCTGAGCGATCTTGTGAAGCCCCACGGGGTCGCTCCGGGGCGCGGGCGTTAACCTCCTCCCTGTGGAGGAGAAGACGCCCGCGCCCTTCGAGCGCGGTACGGACGGGCCCAAGATCATCGTGGTCGGTATCGATGGCACGCAGTCGTCGTGGCGGGCCGCCTCGTACGCCGCCGGGCTGGCCCGCCGCCAGGGCTCGAAGCTGGTCCTGGTGTACGTCCAGCCGGTACTGCCGGCCGGCGCCGCGCTGGGCGCCCCGGTCACGTACACCACCGACGAGATAGCGGAAGAGCTGATGACCGAGATCCGCTCCGCGACGGAGCGCCTCCAGGGCATCTACGACCTGCGGTGGGAGTTCCACACGGTGCGCGGCGATCCGTACAGCGCGATGCTCCAGATGGCGGACGAGCTGAAGGCCGACGCGGTGGTGGTCGGCGCGTCGGAGTCCGCCGGACACCGGATCATGGGCTCGGTCGCGGTACGCCTGGTCAAGGCGGGCCGCTGGCCGGTGACGGTCGTCCCGTAACCGCGCTCGGGAGGCGGGGCGCGGCGGCCCGGTGCACTGTGTGAGAGGGCCCGCCGCGCCAATGCGACACGCCGACCCGACACGCCGACGAGGGAGTCTGCCGTGACCGACCGGACCTACCGTGTGACCGAGATCGTGGGAACGTCCCACGAAACCGTGGACGCCGCCATCCGCAACGGTGTGCGGCGCGCCTCCCAGACGCTGCGCAACCTGGACTGGTTCGAAGTCACGCAGGTGCGCGGCCACATCGTGAACGGCGAGATCGAGCACTACCAGGTCGGCCTGAAGGTCGGCTTCCGGCTGGAGGACTCCGACTGATTCCGCCTCGCCGCCCGCGGCAGCGGGAGCCGCGATCCGCGCACCGCGATCCGCGGGGGATCCATAGGAGGGTCCGTACGGGAATCCATATGGGCATCCGTATGGGGATCCCCATGGGGAGTCGCCTTCCGTAAGCGCCCGATAAGGACGATGATGATCCGCCGTCGGACCGACGAGAGGACATCACATGGGCCTGCGCGCGGGACAGGGCGTACTACGCCGCAAACCGATCGAAATGATCCAGGAGACCGAGGGCGGCAAGGGCGAACAGCTCACCCGCACGCTCGGCCTCTGGCAGCTGACGGCCATCGGTGTCGGCGGCATCATCGGCGCCGGCATCTTCACGCTGGCCGGCACCGTCGCGAATGAGAAGGCCGGCCCCGCCGTCCTGCTGTCGTTCCTCATCGCCGGCATCGCGAGCGCGGCGGCCGCCTTCTCGTATGCGGAGTTCGCCGGGATGATCCCGAAGGCGGGCTCCGCGTACACCTACGGGTACGCGGTCCTCGGCGAGCTGGCGGGCTGGTTCATCGGCTGGGACCTGCTGCTGGAGTACACCGCGATCGTCGCCGTGGTGGCGATCGGCATCTCCGGCTACTTCAGCTTCCTGCTGGGCGAGCTGGGCGTCGATCTGCCCGCCTGGATGCTGGGTGCCCCCGGCACCGGCGACGGCCACCGCGTCGACCTCTTCGCCGCGGTCCTCTGCCTCCTGATCGCCTACCTCCTCACGCTCGGCATCAAGAACGCCGCGCGCTTCGAGACGATCGTCGTCGGCCTGAAGGTCCTCGTCGTCCTGGTCGTCATCGCCGTCGGCTTCTTCCACATCAACACCGGGAACTACTCCCCGTTCTTCCCCCACGGCCTCGGCGGGGCGTTCGCGGGCGCGGCCACGGTCTTCTTCGCCGTCTTCGGCTACGACGCGATGTCGACAGCGGCCGAGGAGTCCAAGGACGCCCAGCGCCACATGCCCAAGGCGATCCTGTACTCGCTGCTGATCTCCATGGTCCTGTACGTCCTGGCCTGCCTCGTCCTGACCGGCATGCAGAACTACACGAAGATCGACCCGGAGAGCGGCTTCTCCACGGCGTTCAAGTCGGTCGGCCTGGGGAGCCTGGCGGACATGATCGCGGTCGGCGCGATCATCGGCATCCTGACCGTCATGTTCACGTTCATGCTCGGCGTGACCCGCGTCTGGTTCTCCATGAGCCGCGACGGCCTCCTCCCGAAGTGGTTCGCCAAGACCCACCCGACCCGGCACGTGCCGACCCGGGTGACGTGGATCGTGGGCGTGGCCTCGGCCCTCATCGCCGGCTTCCTGCCGATCCGTGAGGCTGCCGAACTCACCAACATCGGCATTCTCCTGGCCTTCGTCGTGGTCTGCATCGCGGTCATCGTGCTCCGCTACAAGCGCCCCGATCTGCCCCGCGCCTTCAAGTGCCCCGGCGTCCCGGTCGTTCCTGCCATTGGAGTCGTCTTCTCCATCTGGCTGATCACCTTCCTGGAGTGGCAGACCTGGGCCCGGTTCGCCGTATGGTTCCTGATCGGCCTGATCATCTACTTCGCCTACTCCTACCGCCGCTCCGAGCTCGGCAAGGCCCAGCGCGAGATCGCCGACCTGGAGGACCGCGAAGGGCGGCTGTGAGTTCGCAATCCGCCAGTTTGAAAAAACGATGCGGAGAGCCGATTAGCCTGCTAATTGGACCGCCCAGCGCTCCTGCGGCTAATCTCCTCACCGATCAAGCAGAGCCGTCCGGTGCTGTTTTGGACGTGCCGCTGCGGAAGAACAGCGGACGAAAGACGAAACACATATGCGCAAGACAATCCGTTCGACCCTGACGACAGTCCTCGCGGTGAGTTTTTCCGCGATGCTGTCCGCTCCGTCGTACGCCAGCGCGAGCGACTGTGTCGGCGGCAACGGGACGAACGACTCGTACCAGACCTGCACGACGGTCGAGGGTACGGGCCTGCGGGTCAACAGGTGGCAGACCTCGACGTACTCCTCACTCGGCGGCCAGAATGTGTACGCTCGCTTCTACGTCAACGGAAAGCGCGTGCACACCGTGAAGAAATACACGGGAGCTCCCAAGCGCCTGGCGGTGAATTTCCCTGGGAAGCTGCCGAGGAAGTACCGGGACGGCACGAGGCTCTGCAATGTGTGGAGCGTGAACAAGCGCTACAAGTCCTGCATCACCGTGCACAAGTAACGTCGAGAAATACCGGAAAGCAGAAACGCGCCCGCGCGCCGGAGGTGTCCGGGGCGGGGGCGCGTTTTCGAGGGGGGCGGC
>NZ_NHSG01000136.1:0-16673 GCF_020024005.1 Streptomyces purpurogeneiscleroticus | reverse complement strand
GCCTTGCCACTGAGGGGGCGGACGGATGGGGCCCCTCCCTCATCCCCGGGTTCGGTTCGGGGAGAGGGAGGGGCCCTGCCACGGAAAGCGGCGGAAAGGTCAGCCCGCCTTGACCGCCGAGATGTCGAAGTTCAGCTTCACCTTGTCGCTGACCATCACGCCGCCCGTCTCCAGCGCCGCGTTCCAGGTCAGGCCCCAGTCCGAGCGCAGGATCTCGGTGCTGCCCTCGAAGCCCACGCGCTGGGCGCCGTAGACGTCGGTGGCCGCGCCGTTGAACTCCAGGTCGATGGCGAGCGGCTTGGTGACGTCCTTGATCGTGAGGTTGCCGGTGACGCGGTACGTCTCGGCGCCGACCTGCTCGACACCGACGGACCGGAAGGTCATCAGCGGGAACTGCTCGGCGTCGAAGAAGTCGGCACTCTTCAGGTGGCCGTCGCGGTCCGCGATGCCGGTGTCGATGCTGTCGATCTTCACATCGATGTTCGCGGTCGAGGCGGCCGGGTTCGCGCCGTCGAGATGCAGCGTGCCCTCGTGCTCGGCGAAGGAGCCGCGGACGTTGGTGACCATGGCGTGGCGCACCGTGAAGCCGATGCTGCTGTGCGCCGGGTCGATGGTGTAGTCGCCGGTCAGGGCGGCCAGCGCCGGGTCCGCCACGAGGGTCGCGGTGGCGGCGGGGGCAGCGGTCTCGGCGGTGCGCTTGCGGTTGAACAGAGCCATGGCTCCTCCTCGGGGGACGGGTCGGGGAGACCTCGGGGGTGGCGAGAAAGTTTGTTTAACCTTCAACGAAAACGACCGTAGCGCGTTCTCGTTCAATTTTCAACCTTTACGTCCGAGGGGTGCCCGCGAGTCGTGCGCGTAGGGCATGATCGGAGTGCCCCACCTGCACAGCCAAGCCGAGTCCACCGCCGTACCGGTCCGCCGCAGGAGGCCCCCTTGAGTGCCCGTACTCCCCACTGGTCCCGCAGAGGCTTTCTCGCCCTGAGCAGCGCGGGAGCCGCCGCGTTCGCCCTCGCCCCGCCCGTTCCGGAGGCCCGCGCCGACGCGGCCGGCGACGAGTTCGCCACCCTGCGGCGGCGCTGGCTGGAGCTTCAGCTCGGTACGGGGTACGACCCGGGCGCCGAGCCGTACGCCTCCCGCCTGAAGGAGACCGGCGACCTCGCCCGGCGCTTCCGCGCCGACATGGCGCCCGCCGACGGCTCGCTCTGGCCCGGCCACCCCTTCGACCCGCCGGCCGGCATCACCCAGAGCTACAGCCGGCTGAACGTCATGGCGCAGGCGTACGCGCAGGACGGCACCGGGCTCACCGGGGACGCCGCGCTCGCCGACGACGTGATCAAGGGGCTCGACCATCTGGAGGCGCGGGTCTACAACCCCGCCACGACCCGGTACGGCAACTGGTGGGAGTGGCAGATCGGCAGCCCCCGGCTGCTGCTGGACACCGTCGCGATCCTGCACGACCGGCTGACCGACGCCCAGCGTGCCGCCTACCTCGCCGCCGTCGACCACTTCGTACCGGACTCGATGCTCGGCGACTACACGGGTACGAGTACCGGCGCCAACCGTGTCGACCTCTGCCGGGTGGTCGCCCTGCGCGGCGTCCTCGGCCGGGCGCCGGAGAAGATCGCGCTGGCCCGCGACGCGCTCTCGCCGGTCTTCCCGTACGTGCAGAAGGGTGACGGGCTGTACGCCGACGGATCGTTCATCCAGCACACCTGGGTCGCGTACTCGGGGACGTACGGGTACGTGCTGCTCGACGGGCTCGGGCGGCTGTTTACGCTGCTGCGGGGCAGCAGCTGGGAGGTGATCGACCCGAAGCGGCAGATCGTCTTCGACAGCGTCGAGAACGCCTACGCGCCGCTGCTGCACAACGGCCTGATGATGGACAGCGTCAACGGGCGCGCCATAAGCCGTGGTTACCTGCTCAATGACGACCGCAAGGTGATGCGCAGCGACCACTTTCACGGGCACGCGCTGCTGGCCGCGGTCGCCATACTGGCGCAGGGCGCCTCCGCCGCCGAGCGCGACCGCTGGCACGCGCTGCTGAAGGGCTGGATCGAGCGGGACACCACGCTGGACGTGCTGACCGACCGTCAGTTCACGGTCGCGGACGCCGCCCGGCTGGCCGCCGTGGCCGCCGGGCCCGGCACCGCCGCGCCCGAGCCGGTCGCGCACAAGCTCTTCCCCGCCATGGACCGTGCGGTGCACCGCCGCCCCGGCTTCGCCGCCAACATCTCCATGGCCTCGGACCGGATCGCGTACTACGAGAACGGCAACGGCGAGAATCCGCGCGGCTGGCACACCGGCGCCGGAATGCTCTACTGGTGGGGCGCGGACTACGGCGGCGGCCATTACACCGACTTCTTCTGGCCGACGGTGGATCCGTACCGCCTCCCGGGGACGACTGTTTCCACCAAGCGGCTCGCCGACAACGAGGGCGGCGGCTGGGGCGAGCCCAAGCCCGCCGCGACATGGGTGGGCGGCACCACGGACGGCGAGTTCGCCGCCATCGGGCAGGACGTGCGCGGGCTCTCCTCGACGCTGCGCGCCAAGAAGTCCTGGTTCTGCCTCTCCGACACCGTCGTCTGCCTCGGCGCGGGCATCACCGGCCGGGACGGCGTGCCCGCCGAGACGATCGTCGACAACCGCAATCTCGGTGCCTCGGGGAGCCCGGCCCTCACCGTCGACGGCGTCCCCCAGCCCGTGACCACCGGCTGGACCGGCGTCTTCCCGCGGGCCCGCTGGGCGCACCTCCAGGGGCACGGCGGCTACATCTTCCCCGGCGGCATGCAGCTCCGGGCGCTGCGCGAGGCGCGCACGGGCGCCTGGCGCGACATCAACACGGGCTCGTCGCCGGAGCGTGTCACCCGCCGCTATCTCACGCTCTGGCGGGACCACGGCACGGACCCGGCGGACGCCTCGTACGCCTATCTGCTGATGCCGGGGGCCGGGCCGCGCACCCTCGCGGCCCGCGCCGCCGACCGGCACTGGCTGCGGATCACCGCCAATACGGGCGCGGCGCAGGCGGTGGAGGTGCTCGCGCTCGGTGTGACCGCGGCGAACTTCTGGACGGCCGGGACAGCGGGGTCGCTGACCGCCTCGGCGCCGTCGTCCGTGCTGGTGCGCCGGCGCGGCGGGACGGCGACGCTGTGCGTGGCGGAGCCGCCGCGCACGGGGCGGCCGCTGGAGATCGTCTGGGACCGCCCGGTACGCGAGGCGGTGAGCGCCGGGCCCGGCGTCACGGTCCTGGAGACGGGCCGCCGGCTGCGGCTGCGGATCAGTCCGGGAACGGTCTGCGCCACGCATACCTGTACGGTCACTACACACTGACCCGGCCGTGGGCCGCGTGCGGGGGATCGCGCGCCGCCCCGCGGGGCGCGGCCCGGTGGCCGGGATGTGCGGTCAACCGGCGGACCGCCACAAGACCACACCGGTGTCTTTTGTGGGTCCTGTACAGCGACCGGAAACCGCTCCCGCGTGTCCGTGCCGCCGCCGCGTCCCCCGTACAGCGTGGTTCTGTCCTGCCTGCCCACGAAATCGTGCTCGACGTTGTGAGAAACCGACATCGGTTCATGACCAGGTGTCCGCGTACCGTCGATGCATGACCACTGTCGAAGATGCGCCCGCCGAGGCGAACGACGCCCGCGGGCGCGTCGCCGAGCTGCACGCGATCCGTGAGCAGGCCCGGCGAGGCCCGAGTGAGCGCGCCACCGAGGCCCAGCGCGCCAAGGGCAAGCTCACCGCCCGCGAGCGAATCGACCTCCTGCTGGACGAGGGGTCGTTCAACGAGGTGGAGCCGCTGCGCCGGCACCGGGCGACCGGCTTCGGGCTGGAGAACAAGAAGCCCTACACCGATGGTGTGATCACGGGCTGGGGCACGGTGCACGGCCGGACCGTGTTCGTGTACGCGCACGACTTCCGGATCTTCGGCGGCGCGCTGGGCGAGGCCCACGCCACGAAGATCCACAAGATCATGGACATGGCCATTCAGGCCGGTGCGCCGCTGGTGTCGCTGAACGACGGCGCGGGTGCGCGTATCCAGGAGGGCGTCTCGGCGCTCGCCGGGTACGGCGGCATCTTCCAGCGCAACACCAAGGCGTCGGGCGTGATCCCGCAGATCTCGGTGATGCTGGGCCCGTGCGCGGGCGGCGCGGCCTACAGCCCCGCCCTCACGGACTTCGTGTTCATGGTCCGGGAGACCTCACAGATGTTCATCACCGGGCCGGACGTGGTCCGTGCGGTGACCGGCGAGGAGATCACCCAGAACGGGCTGGGCGGCGCGGACGTGCACGCCGAGACCTCGGGTGTCTGCCACTTCGCGTACGACGACGAGGCCACCTGCCTGGAGGAGGTCCGCTACCTCCTCGCCCTGCTGCCGTCCAACAACCGCGAGAACCCGCCGTCCGTCCCCTGTGACGACCCGGCGGAGCGCGCCGGTGACGCGCTGCTGGACCTGGTGCCGGCCGACGGCAACCGCCCGTACGACATGCGCAAGGTCATCGAGGAGCTCGTCGACGACGGCGAGTTCCTGGAGGTCCACGAGCGCTGGGCGACCAACATCATCTGCGCGCTGTCCCGCATGGACGGCGAGGTCGTCGGCATCGTCGCCAACCAGCCGCAGTCGCTGGCGGGCGTGCTGGACATCGAGGCGTCGGAAAAGGCTGCCCGTTTCGTCCAGATGTGCGATGCTTTCAATATCCCGATCCTCACGCTGCTGGACGTCCCCGGCTTCCTGCCGGGCGTCGACCAGGAGCACGGCGGCATCATCCGGCACGGCGCCAAGCTGCTGTACGCGTACTGCAACGCCACCGTGCCGCGGATCTCGGTCGTGCTGCGCAAGGCGTACGGCGGTGCCTACATCGTCATGGACTCCCAGTCCATCGGCGCCGACCTCACCTATGCCTGGCCGACCAACGAGATCGCGGTGATGGGCGCCGAGGGCGCGGCCAACGTGATCTTCCGCAAGCAGATCGCCGAGGCGGACGACCCGGAGACCATGCGGGCCCGGATGGTCAAGGAGTACAAGTCCGAGCTGATGCACCCGTACTACGCGGCCGAGCGCGGCCTCGTCGACGACGTGATCGACCCGGCCGAGACCCGCGAGGTGCTGATCCGCTCGCTGGCCATGCTCCGCTCCAAGCACGCCGACCTGCCGGCCCGCAAGCACGGCAACCCGCCGCAGTAATTCCGCCACCGCTCTGTACCGCAGCCACCCTGCGACCTTGGAGACGACGAAAGTGAATCCTGCCGATACCTCCGACCGTTCCCTGGTCCGCGTCGAGAAGGGCGAGGCCAGCGAGGAGGAGCTCGCCGCGCTGACCGCGGTGCTGCTCGCCCGCGCCGCCCACCAGCCGGCCGCGCTCCCGGCGCAGCCGCACGCCACGGCCGCGCGCTGGCGCCGGCTGGAGCGCCAGCGCGGCTTCCGCGGCGCGCGCTCCTGGCAGGGCTGATACGCGACGACGAAGGGGCCCCGGCACACCACCAGGTGTGCCGGGGCCCCTTCGCGTAAGGGTCAGGCCCGTACCGCGGCCGGTTCCGTCGTGGTGGCCGCCGGGGAAACGGCCCCCTCCTGGTGCTCCGGGATCTTCAGGTACAGCGTGAGCAGCGAGGAGACGACGTAGAGCGCGGCGAAGATGATGACGACGCCGGCCGGGCCGACCGGGGTCAGGAAGAGGCTGACGATCGCCGGGCCGACGAACGCCGCGCCGCCCGCGCCGAGGTTCAGCAGGGCCATCGCGCCGCCCTTGTTCTCCGGGGCCAGCGCCGGGATCAGCGCGGAGATGGGGACGAAGCCGGCCAGGGTGATGCCGTAGAGCATGCCGCAGACGATCGCGACCGGGTAGTTGCTGCCGGCGGCCTGCGGCACGAAGTACAGCGTCAGTGTCGTGACGGCGCAGCCCAGGCCGCCGAACGTGGCGATGGTCTTCCGCCAGCCGATCCTGTCGCCGATGACGCCGAAGATCAGGTTGAAGACGACGTTCGTGCCGTAGATCACGGCGAGCAGGGTCAGCCAGCGGCCCTCGCCGAAGCCCAGTTCCTTGCCGAAGACGGTGGGCAGGAACACCAGGAAGCCGAACTCGGGCGCGGTGTTGATGATCCGCACCACGCAGCCGACCGCGACCTTGGGGTGGGTCCAGGCGATGGAGAGGCTGGAGACCAGCGACTGGACCGGCTTGACCTCGGGCGGTGCCAGCCGGGAGAAGCCGGTCCGCTCCTTCACGCCGAACATGCAGAAGGCGCCGCCGAGCGCGATGATGCCGAGCGCCACCCACAGCGTGCCGAACGGGCCGAAGACCGGGTTGGTGGCGCCGGCCACCACCGACCCCAGCGTGGGCAGGCCGCCGGTGAAGGCCATGTAGAACCAGCCGACCGCGGCACCCATCCGTGCCATGGGCGCCGTCGCCGTGATCCAGACCAGGAATCCGAAGGCGAACAGCGGGTAGCCGAAGCCCCGCAGGCCGTAGAAGACCAGCATCAGCGGGTAGTTCTCGGGACCGAGCGCGAAGACGAGGAAGAGGACGTCGAAGACGATCCAGATCGCCAGGCCCAGCTGCATCACCCGGCGCGGTCCCCACAGGTCCGACAGTGCGCCGGAGAGCCAGGAGGCGAGCATGACCGTGACGCCGTAGGCGGTGATGACGTAGGAGGCGTGCACCTCGGTGCCGGCGCCGTGGTCCGCCATGTACGGCGCGATGAACCCCGATTCGACGCCGTCGCCGATCATGAAGAGCAGGACGCCGAGGTAGCCGTAGACCAGCGCCTTGGGGATGCCGAGGCGGTCGGCCAGTGAGAGCGCCGGTGGTGGAGCCATGTCGCGCCTCCGTTGGAGCGAGGGTGGTGAAGGTGGGATATCAGCAGCATGAATCCTGTGAACTTCACAAGCAAGATGTGATGCTGAGTTTTCTTGGCCGTGGTTCTCACAGCACTGAGCGTGATTTCCGGCCCCAGGGGTGACGGATCTGTGATCTGGGTGTTAAATCCAACAGGGACAGAACAAAGGAGTGTGCCCTGATGACCACGACCCCCGACGGCCTCGGACACAACGCCGCGACCTTCCGCGAGGACTGGCTGGAAGGACTGGCCGACGCGTACGCGCGCACGCTCCGGCGGGTCCCCGGCACCTTCGGCGTGGTCGGCCGCCACGCCCCGCGCCCCGGCAGGGTCGCCGTCGTCATCGGCGGCGGCTCCGGCCACTACCCGGCCTTCGCCGGACTGGTCGGTCCCGGGCTCGCGGACGCCGCCGCGGTCGGCGACGTCTTCGCCAGCCCCAGCGCCGAGCAGATCTACCGCACCGCCAAGGCCGCCGACGGCGGCGCCGGGGTGCTGATGTCCTACGGGAACTACGCCGGCGACGTGATGCACTTCGGGCTGGCCGCGCGCCGGCTCGCCGCCGAGGGCGTGCCCGTACGTACCGTCCTGGTCACCGACGACGTGGCCAGCGGCCCGCCGCCGGTCGAGGGCCAGGAGATCGACCCCTCGCGCGACCGGCGCGGGGTGGCCGGTGACTTCTTCGTCTTCAAGGTGGCGGGCGCGGCGGCCGAGCGCGGCGACGACCTGGAGAGCGTGGCCGCGCTCGCGGCCCGCGCCAACGCGATGACCCGCACCTTCGGTGCCGCCTTTTCCGGCTGCACGCTGCCCGGTGCGAGCGAGCCGCTGTTCACCGTGAACAAGGGCACCACCGAGCTGGGCATGGGCATCCACGGCGAGCCCGGCCTGCGCACCACCCGCAGCCTCACCGCGACCGAACTCGCCGACGAGCTGGTCGACAACCTCCTCCCGGAGCTGCCCCGGCCGCCCGCGGACGGCAACGGCCGGGTCGCGGTGCTGCTCAACGGCCTGGGCCGGACCAAGT
Source organism: Streptomyces purpurogeneiscleroticus (assembly GCF_020024005.1). NCBI lineage: Bacteria > Bacillati > Actinomycetota > Actinomycetes > Kitasatosporales > Streptomycetaceae > Streptomyces > Streptomyces purpurogeneiscleroticus. Next base: position 8,824 of record NZ_NHSG01000136.1, on the reverse strand, counting down.
ACGAGGAGATGTTCGTCGTCTTCCGGCAGGTCAACCGGCGTCTGAAGGAGGCCGGGCTGACGCCCTTCCGGCCGGAGGTCGGCGAGTTCGTCACCTCCTTCGACATGGCGGGCGTCTCGCTGTCGGTGATGGTCCTCGACGAGGAACTGGCCGAGCTGTACGACGCGCCGTGCGACACCCCGGCCTTCCGCAGCCTGCCGGGGCCCCGCAGGGACGCCGACGACGTACGGGAGGCCCCGGCGGCCGCCGCGGAGCAGGAGCGGGAGCAGGCGCAGGCGCAGGCCGGGCCGTCCGCCGCCGATCTGCCCGCCACGGCAGCGCTGCAGGCCGCGCTGGACCTGGTCGCGGCGAACGAGGACGAGCTGGGGCGGCTGGACGCGGTCGCGGGCGACGGGGACCACGGCATCGGGATCGTCCGCGGGCTGCGGGCGGCGGTGGCCGCGGCGCGCGCGGCGGAGCCGGGGCCGGCCGGGGACCCGCTCTCGGCGGGTGCCGCTCTGCTGTCCGCCGGTCTCGCCCTCGCCGACGCCTCCGGGGGAGCCTCGGGCGCGCTGTACGGGGCGCTGCTGGCAGAGACCGGCGCGGTCCTCGTACGGGCTCCGGAGGGTGCCGCCTGCAGCACTGAGCTGCTGGCGGAGGCGGTGGCCGCGGCGCAGCGGGCGGTGAGCGAGCTGGGCGGCGCGCAGGTCGGTGAGAAGACCCTGCTGGATGCGGTGGACCCGTTCCGGGCGGAACTCGCGAATCGTACGGGTGAGCCGCTCGCTGCCGCGTGGCGGGCCGCGGCCGAGGCCGCGACGAAGGCGGCAGCCGCGACGGCGGAACTCGTGCCGGCCCGGGGCCGCGCGGCCCGCATGGGCGACCTCGGTTACGGCCACGCCGACGCCGGAGCGACGTCCCTGGCGATGATCGTCACCGCCGTGGGCGGCACGCTCCGCTGACGGCGCGCGAAGGGCCCCGCACACCATGGTGTGCGGGGCCCTTCGCGTACGGGCGGGCCGTCGGCGTCAGCGAAGCCGCGCCATCAGCGCGTGTTCCACGAGCGTGATGAGCGCGCTCTTGGCCTCGCTGCGATGCCGTGCGTCCGTCGTGATGATCGGTGCGTCCGGGCCGATCTGGAGGGCCTCACGGACCTCGTCCGGCGTGTACGGCTGGTGTCCGTCGAAGCCGTTGAGGGCGATGACGAACGGCAGGCCGCTGTTCTCGAAGTAGTCGACCGCCGGGAAACAGTCCGCCAGGCGGCGGGTGTCCACCAGCACCACGGCGCCGATCGCGCCGCGGACCAGGTCGTCCCACATGAACCAGAACCGGTCCTGACCGGGCGTACCGAAGAGGTACAGGATCAGGTCCTGGTCCAGCGTGATACGGCCGAAGTCCATCGCCACCGTCGTGGTGGTCTTGTCCGGCGCGTGCGTCAGGTCGTCGATGCCCGCCGAGGCGGAGGTCATCACGGCTTCGGTACGCAGCGGATTGATCTCGGAGACGGCCCCGACGAAGGTCGTCTTGCCCACGCCGAAGCCGCCCGCCACCACGATCTTCGCGGAGGTGGTGGAGCGGGCTGCACCGCTAGAGCTTGCGAAGTCCACTGAGCACCCTTTCGAGCAGTGTCACATCTGGCTGTCCGCCGGCGGACTCGTCACCGCCGGGCTGATGGATGGCGACGAGTCCGGCCTCCGCCAGGTCGGCGACGAGGATCCGGGCGACGCCGAGGGGGATGGAGAGGAGCGCGGAGATCTCGGCGACCGACTTGATCTCGCGGCACAGATGGCAGATGCGCTGATGCTCCGGCAGCTGGCCCTGCAGCTGAGCCTGCCCGGCCGTGGTGTGCACCAGTGCCTCGATGGCGAGCTGGTAGCGCGGCCGGGTGCGGCCCCCGGTCATGGCGTACGGGCGGACCAGCGGGTTCTGCGCGCCGCCGGTCGGTGCCGACGGCTCGGCGCGCCGCTGCGGCGGCTGCACCGGTTCTATCCGCGGCACCCGGGGCCCCTCGTCGCCGTAGCCGTAGGGCGACGGTGAGGGACTGCCGTACGTCGTGTCGTAGGGCTGCTGCTGCGGCGCGGGCCGCGGCTGCCGACGACTCGGCGCGGACGGGAAGTTGAAGCGGTTGTACTGGGTTTCGCCCTGCGACTCGGGCGGATGCCCGGAATCGTACGGGTATCCGCTAGGGGGCGTGGCCACGTTTCCTCCTCCAACTTGCCAATCCGACGCCGGTCGCGCCACCGCACCCTATGGTGCGGTGGCGAGAAACGCACTGCCTGTCTGTCAGTTGAGAAGGCTGCCCTGCAGTTCGGCGCGCAGGTCGGGAGTGAGAACACTGCCCGCGCGGTCGACCAGCAGAGCCATCTCGTAACCGACGAGGCCGATGTCGCACTCGGGGTGCGCCAGTACGGCCAGCGACGATCCGTCCGAGACGGACATGATGAAGAGGAACCCGCGCTCCATCTCCACCACGGTCTGGTTGACGCTCCCGCCTTCGAAAATGCGGGAGGCACCCGAGGTCAGCGAGGTGAGCCCGGAGGCCACCGCCGCCAACTGATCGGCTCTGTCCCGAGGGAAACCCTCGGACATGGCGAGGAGGAGACCGTCTGCGGAGACCACGACCGTGTGGGACACACCGGGGGTGTTGTCCACGAAGTTGGTGATCAACCAGTTCAGGTTCTGCGCCGCCTGGCTCATCGGGCTCACACTAACGCTCCTGATCGTAGGTGCTGCCGGGGCCGAAGCCCTGTTGGTCATTCTTGGGTGACTCCATACCGGCACTGCGTCCCTGCTGGACACCGCGGCGCAGGTTGCTCAGCCTGCCCCGGACGTCCTCGGGCGCACGGGAGACCTGGGGGCCGCCCTGCGGGGTCTGCTCCGCCGTGCCCTCGACCAAATTGGCCTTGGGCACCCGCCGGGGGAGACCGGAGGAGGTGATCCCGCCTGCCTTCGGCTCGCGAAGCTGCTCCGCCCGCTGCCAGCGCTCATCGTTGGCAGTACGCCAACCAAAGCTGTCCTCCGACGTGCTCCGCTGTTGCGGGGGCGACGCCGGCTCCTCGGGCTGCTGCCACTCCTGCTGACCGGGGGCCTTGTCACCTCCGCGGCGCGGAAGGCCGGCGTCGGTCAGGGAGTGGGTTTCGCTCGGGGTGGGACCCGGACGATCGAATGCTACGCGTTCCTGCGGCTGCGCGGGAGCGTCGGGACCATTGTGGTCCGATTCCGCTTGACCGCCGAAGTAGCCCTGGAACGGAGCCGGTTCGCTCCGTCCCGGACCCTGCCGGCCGTCTGCGGAGTACTGTGGCTGCTCGCCGGTGCGCTCCGAAGAGCCCTGGTCGAACAGGTTCTGACCACCGAAGGAACGGTCGTCGTAGGCGCCGGCAGGTCCGTCGTAGGACTGCTGCCCGGCGGTCTCCTGGGGGGCGTACTGCTGCTCCTGGAAGCCGTCGTACGCGCCGCCCGAGCGCTCCGCTTCCCCGCGCCGGGGGAGCCCGCCGAAGTCCTGCGCCGGGCTCTGCGCGGGCTCCTGGCCGGGCGCACCGTGCCGCGGTGCGCCGTTCTGGGCTTCCAGTGCCGCGCGGCGCTCCTCGCGGAGCAGCGAGCGGCCCACGGGGTCCAGGTCGGCGGAGTCGTCCGACGGCCGGTAGTGGTCGTCGAAGCCGAGCTCCGCCGCGGTACGGATGTCCTCGGGCTGCTGGAACGACTGCGGGTGCTCCGGCATGATCCGGGAGACCGTGAAGTCGTCCTCGAAGGTGTCCTCGCCGCCACCGCCGTGGGTGATCGCCTCCGGCAGCATGACCAGCGAGGTGGTGCCGGCCTGCTCGCCCGAGGGGCGCAGCTGGACGCGGATGCCGTGCCGGTCCGCCAGCCGGCCGACCACGAAGAGCCCCATGCGCTGGGAGATCGCGATGTCGACGGTCGGCGGGTTGGCCAGCTTGTGGTTGATGTCCGCGAAGTCCTCGGGGGTGAGCCCGATGCCCTTGTCGTGGATCTCGATCATCACGCGGCCGTCGGGGAGACGGGTCGCGGTGACCCGCACCTTGGTCTGCGGCGAGGAGAACGTGGTGGCGTTCTCCAGCAGCTCGGAGAGCAGGTGCACGAGGTCGGTCACGGCCTGGCCGTGGATCTCGCTCTCGGGGAAGCCCTGGAGCTCGATGCGCTCGTAGGACTCCACCTCGGAGGTGGCAGCGCGGAGCACGTCGATCAGCGGGACCGGCTGGGTCCAGCGGCGGCCGGGCTCCTCGCCCGCGAGGATGAGGAGGTTCTCGCCGTTGCGCCGCATACGGGTGGCGAGGTGGTCCAGGCGGAAGAGGTTCTCCAGCTGGTCCGGGTCGGCCTCGTTGTTCTCCAGGTCCGTGATGAGCGTCAGCTGGCGCTCGACCAGGCCCTGGTTACGGCGCGAGAGGTTGGTGAAGATCGCGTTGACGTTGCCCCGCAGCAGGGCCTGCTCGGCGGCGAGCCGCACGGCCTCGCGGTGGACCTGGTCGAACGCGCGGGCGACCTCGCCGATCTCGTCGGTGGTGTTGATCGGGATCGGCCTGACGCGGGTGTCGACCCGGCCCGGGTCCGTACGGGAGAGCTGGTCGACCAGCATCGGCAGCCGCTGCTCGGCGATGCCGAAGGCGGCCGTGCGCAGCTCCTGCATGTTGCGGGTCATCGAGCGGGCCATCAGGCCGGCGATGAGGAAGGCGATGATCAGCGCGCCGAGCGCGACGCCGGAGTCCACGAAGGTGGTCTGCTGCGCGTCGTCGGCGATCGCCGCGGCCTCGTCCACCGCCTTGTCGGCGAGGTCCTCCTCGATGCCGCGGTACATGTCGAACTTGCCGGTGGACGCCGCGAACCAGGTCTCCGGCGTGACGCCCTTGGCGGCGAGCAGCTGCGGCGAGGCGCCGGAGGAGATCGCCTGGACCATCGCGTCGATGGACGGCGGCGCCTGGAACTGCCGGCCGGCCGCGATCGCCTGCTTCCGCGCCTTGGCCGCCTCCTGCTGGCCCTTCTTCTTGAGGGCCGCCGAGTCCTTCTTCAGGCGCTCGATGTCCTCGGGGGTGCCGCCGGAGGTGTACTCGCCGATGGCGATGCCCTCCAGGTAGGCGTACGACGCGAACGCGGTGAGCTGCTTCTTGCGCTCCTTGGCGTTGCTCGCCGGGTCCACCAGCAGGTGGGTGCCGATGGAGCGCTGCAGGGAGGTGGCGGCCTTCGCCAGCGAGACGGCGTAGACCGTGCGTCCGTAGGAGGTGATGTTGCCGGTGCCCAGACCCAGCTCGTTGGAGAACTCCATCAGCGGGTGCTGGACCTCGGTGTAGCCCTCTTCGGTCTGCACACCGGTGAGCTGCGAGGTGTAGGCGGCCTTGCGCAGCACCTCCAGCTTGGGCTCGACCTTCTCGAAGACCGCGAGGCGGCGCTTCAGGCCCGGCTTGTCGGGCATGCTCTTGACCGCGTCGTGGAAGTCGGCGGCGGCGGCGTCGGTCTCGGCCCGCGCGTCCCGGACGACCGGGTCGTTGCGCTTGCCCTGGAGGAGCGGGGCGGCGGTGCGGTCCCGCTCGTCGACGAGGGCCTGGCCGTAGGAGGCGGCCGCCTGGACCAGCTTCGCGGTGTTCTCGGCGTCCTGGGCCTCGCTCCAGGTCGAGACCGAGGCGTTCACCCGCAGCCCGGCGAAGATCAGCGCCAGGATGACGGGAAGCAGCAGGATCGCGTTCAGCCGGGTGGCCACACGCCAGTTGCGCGGGGACATCCGGTTGCCACGCGCGGGCCGGCTGCTCAGCGGATTTTCAGGCGCGTCGGAAGGCGACGCCGTATGACGCGGCGGCGGTGTGAAGTTGCCCCGCTGCGCCGCCTGCTGCGGCGCGGGGCCCGACTTGCTTCGCCTCACTCGACCAACAACCTCTCGGCGCCGGCACGTATCTCGCTGTGCCGTTTCGTTCTGGGCGTTACCTACTCCGGAGTTCAGCGAATTCCAGCACGTCAGGGCCGCGCGTTCCAAACAGTGCGCACAAGATGAGCAAGCCCTGCGGGACGCCAGATAAAAGGGGCGTTAAGGGCGAGGCACGGCAAAAGCCGGGGTCAAAGTGAACACAGCGAAGCCAGCTGTGCGCATCCGGTGTCGAGGTCCCGGGATTTCTCTGTCGAAACGTTATGAACGCCGGGGCCCGGCGTGTCCAAGGACACAGCGCACCCCGGCGCAACTGGCTGTACGGCAGCGTTACTTGAGCCGCGCCATAAGAGCGTGTTCGACGAGCGTGATGAGGGCACCCTTGGCCTCGCCGCGGTGCCGGGCGTCGGTGGTGATGATCGGCGTGTCGGGGCCGATCTGCAGCGCTTCGCGCACCTCGTCGGGGGTGTACGGCTGCTGCCCGTCGAATCCGTTCAGCGCGATCACGAACGGCAGTCCGCTGTTCTCGAAGTAGTCGACCGCGGGGAAGCAGTCCGAGAGCCGGCGGGTGTCGACGAGTACCACGGCACCGATCGCACCGCGGACCAGATCATCCCACATGAACCAGAAACGGTCCTGGCCGGGAGTGCCGAACAGATAAAGAATCAAATCCTGATCGAGGGTGATACGCCCGAAATCCATGGCGACGGTGGTCGTCGTCTTGTCCTGCACGTGACTGAGATCGTCGATGCCCGCGGAAGCGGACGTCATGACGGCCTCGGTACGCAGCGGATTGATCTCGGAAACCGCCCCGACAAAGGTGGTTTTGCCCACGCCGAAACCGCCCGCCACCACGATCTTCGCGGACGTGGTCGAACGGGACGCGGCGTCAGAGCTTGCGAAGTCCACTGAGCACCCTCTCCAGCAGTGTCACATCGGGCGTGCCGCCGGCCTCACCGCTGCCGCCGGGCTGGTGGATCGCCACCATGCCGGCCTCGGCCAGGTCGGCGACCAGGATTCTGGCGACCCCCAGCGGGATGTGCAGCAGCGCGGAGACCTCCGCCACCGACTTCACCTCGGCGCACAGATGGCAGATGCGCTGGTGCTCCGGCAGCAGCCCGGGCAGCTGGGAGGGATCGGCCGTGGTGCTGACCAGCGCCTCGATGGCGAGCTGGTAGCGCGGCCGGGTCCGGCCTCCGGTCATCGCATAAGGGCGGACCAGTGGCTGGTCGCCCCCGTCGTCGCCGTACGGCTCGCTGGTATAGCCGTACGGGCCGGGCGAGGCGGGTGGCGGGGTCATGGGTCCTCCGGGCTGGACAACTGGCTGTCGTCGGATCGGGCCGGTGGGGGGTTCTTCGGCACGTGGGGTCGGTGGCGGATCAGTTCAGCAGGCTGCCCTGCAGTTCGGCCCGCAGGTCCGGCGTCAGCACGCCGCCCGCACGGTCGACCAGCAGAGCCATCTCGTAACCGACCAGGCCGATGTCGCACTCGGGGTGCGCCAGCACGGCCAGCGACGATCCGTCCGAGATCGACATCAGGAAGAGGAAGCCGCGCTCCATCTCCACCACGGTCTGGTTGACGTTCCCGCCCTCGAAGATGCGGGACGCGCCGGATGTCAGGGAGGTGAGCCCGGAGGCCACCGCGGCGAGCTGGTCGGCCCGGTCCCGCGGGAAGCCCTCGGACATCGCGAGCAGCAGACCGTCCACCGAGACGACCACCGTGTGGGACACCCCGGGGGTGTTCTCCACGAAATTGGTGATCAACCAGTTCAGGTTCTGCGCCGCCTGGCTCATCGGACTCAACTAACGCTCCTGCTGGTGAGTGGGGTCCACGATGGGGTGCGTGCCGGTGTGCCCGGCCTGCCGGCCCTGCTGGATGCCCCGGCGGAGATTGGTCAGCCGGCCGCGCACGTCGTCGGGCGAACGGGAGACCTGTGGGCCGCCCGCGCGCTGCTCCTGTTGCGCGGTACCTGCGACGAGGTTCGCACGCGGGACGCGGCGCGGCAGCCCGGAGGTGGTGATGCCGCCGGCCGCGGGCTGCCGGACCTGCTCGGCCCGGCGCCAGACGTCGTCATTGGGCGAGGAACGCCACTCGGCCTGCGCCTGAGCGCCGTTGCCGGCCGGCTCGCGCCGGGGCAGCCGCGGCGCCTCCGGGGCGCTCTGCGGCCGGCTCACGGGCTCCTCGGCCGCGCTGCCGCCCGGCTGGGTGAACCAATTCGACTCGATCGTGTCGAAGATCGGCGAACCCGCGTCGCCCGTGCTCCGCGGCGCGGGGCCGCCGAGCAGGTCGGCGTCGTCCGGAGCGGAGTACGGCTGCTGCTGTACGGGGACCTCGCCGGCCCGGGGAGCGCGCCCGAAGGCACCGTCCCGGCCGAACGCGTCGTCGCGGCCGAAGGAGTCGCTGTCGTACGCCTGGCCGCCGCGCGCCGGGGCCTCCTCGCCGCGGGCGGGCGCCGGGGCGCTCTCCTCGGCGGGGCGGCCGTCCTGCGCGGACTGCGGGGACTGCGGAACGAACTCGCCGCTCCACATCGGGCTGGTGGGCCGGTCGGGCGCCGGGGGAGACGCGGGCGCCTCCTCGGCGGGCGCGCCGGACGACGGCGCCGAGGGCAGCTCGAACTCGCCGCTCCACAGGGGCTGGGAGTCCTGCGCGGAGCCCTGTGCGGGGGACGCGCCGCGCGCCGGGGCGTTCGCGCCGGGGCGCCGGCCGTCGAAGTCCGGGCGCTCGAACTGCGCCGTGTCACCGGGACCGCCGGCCGCCGGGCGCTCGAACTGCCCGGTGGACTCGGGACGCCGGTACTGGCCGGATATCTCGGAGCCGCCGTACTGGCCGGCGCTCTCCGGCTCCTCGTGGCCGCGCGGGTGGTCGTCCTGGCCCTGGCGGGGCGCCAGCGGCCAGTCGCCGGCCGCCTCGCCGCGCTCGCGCCGCGCACCCCAGTTGGAGCCGGGCTGCTGGCCGGGCTGGCGCGGCGCGGACTCCGCCGCG
>NZ_NHSG01000135.1:0-16932 GCF_020024005.1 Streptomyces purpurogeneiscleroticus | reverse complement strand
ACCCTCGCGGCCCTCGTACGCCTGCGGACGGCCGGAGGGCTCGCGCCCGCCCACTCCGCCGCCGAGCACCTGCTGCGCTCACCGCGCGCCGGAAGCGGCGCCGCCGCGGGCATCGGGGCGGCGCGCGAGGAGCTGACCGAACTGCCCGGCGCCTGGCGGGAGGCGCTGGCCGCGGCCCGTGCCGCGCGCGCCGAACCGCGGCTGGGCCCGGTCGCGCAGTGGGACGCCATCGGCGCGTACCGGCTGCTGACCGGCCTGCCGGCCAGGCAATCCGATGAAACGATTCGCCCGCTGCTCTCCCCCGCCCACGCCGAACTGGCCCGCACCGCCGAGGCGTTCCTGGACTGCGCGGGCCAGGCGAGCCGCACGGCGCAGGCCCTCGGCATCCACCGCCAGACGCTCTACTACCGCCTCGGCCGGGTCGAGAAGCTCACCGGCCTGGACCTCGACGAGGGCACCGACCGCCTCCTGCTCCACATGGCGCTGAAATCGGCGCGGCTGTAAGGCGCCCGCTTCTGTGTTCTGCTGGAGGAAGAAGGCTCCTGGAAGGAGGAGCGCCATGCTGCACCCCCGCATCGTGGCCCCCGCGCCGGCACAGCCCGGCAGCCTCCTGCCGCGGCGTGAGCTGGCTGCCGCCTGGACCCTCATGATCCTGCTCGCCGGCCTGGCATGGATTCTCACCGTGGCCCAGTCCCGCGACATGGGCATGGAACCGGGAACGATGGGGATGGCGCTGCCGCTCTTCCTGCTGCTGTGGGTGACCATGATGGTGGCGATGATGTTCCCTTCGGTGGCCCCGGTGGCCATCGCCTGGGCGCAGGCGATCAGCCGGCAGTCGGCCGGCGCCACCCGCGCCGCGCGCATCGCCCAGTTCGCCGCGGGCTACCTGCTCTCCTGGACAGCCTTCGGTCTGCTCGCATACGGAGCGCTGACGGCGACCGGGAGGCTGGTGGACAGCCATCCCGGTGCAGGTCGCTGGCTGGGCACCGCCGTCTTCCTGCTCGCGGGGCTGAGTCAGTTCGGGCCGCTGAAGCGGGTGTGCCTGCTCCACTGCCGGAACCCCCTGGCGCACCTGGTCCGGTACGCGCACTTCCGGCCGTGGGCCCGGGATCTGCGCGTGGGCGCGCACCACGGGCTCTACTGCGTGGGCTGCTGCTGGGGCCTGATGATCATCCTCATCCCGCTCGGTGTGATGAACGTGGCGGCCATGGCCGGGCTGGCGGCGGTGATCTTCTTGGAGAAGCTGTGGCGGTGGGGCCCGTGGCTCACCTGGGCGGTCGGCATCGCCTTCCTGGTCCTGGCCGCGCTCGCGCCGTTCCAGGACGGGTTGCTGCCCGGCCTGGAGATGTCCGAGCACTCGATGATGTAGCCGCTCGCTTCCCGGGCCGACGAGGCGCACGATGGAAGGTGCAGGCCGTTCGGGATCCCGGGAACGGCTCGGGACACGGTCTCGCCACTCCACGTGAGCTCCCCTCGGCTCGACGGGGAGGGAAGCGAAATGACTGAGCAGGTCACTACCGACACGCGCTGGCATCTGGCCGGCGACTGGTTCGATGTGTGCAAGTGCGCCATCCCGTGCCCCTGCACGTTCGCGCAGCCCCCCACTTACGGTGACTGCGAAGGAGTGCTGGCCTGGCACATCCGGGAAGGCAACTTCGGCGACGTACGGCTCGACGATCTCAACGTAGTCATGCTCGGCTCCTTTACCGGCAACGCCTGGGCCCGCGAGCACACCGACGCATACGCCGCGGTCTTCTTCGACGAGCGCGCCGACGACCGGCAGCGCGCCGCCCTCCAGAACATCTTCGGCGGCGAGGCGGGCGGCTGGCCCGCGGAGTTCGGCGAGATGTTCGGCCCCGAGATGCGGGGCATGGAGTTCGCTCCCATACGGATCGAGGTCGACGAGGACCTGGCCGCATGGCGCGCGGAGATCCCCGGGCGGGTATCGGCGAGCGCGGAGGCGCTGACCGGGCCGACCACCCCGGAAGGGGCACGGGTACAGGTGCACAACGCGCCGGGCTCCGAGGTCGGGCCGGGCCAGGTCGCCACCTGGGGACGGGCCACCACCGACCGCGCCGACGCGTACGGCTTCTCCTGGGACCGCTCCGGGAAGTCGAGCAAGCACTTCCCCTTCGACTGGAGCGGGGGCCCGGCTGCCTAGCGGCTGCGGCGCCCCGGCCGGACCGGGCGCCGCACAGGAAACACCGGCTTCATCTTGCACGTATGCGCGGGTAACACGGCTTTCCTAGGGTCCCCGCCATGGATACAGGCGTGTACCCGCAGCAGGACACCGAGCAGGCACAGTCCTCGCCGGCCGCACCGTCCGCCGGCGAGGCCGCCGACGGGGCGAAGGCTGCCGACGAGACGCTGGAGGACTACACCCTCCGCTTCGCGCCGCGCAGTTACCGCCGGTGGACGCCGATGGTCGTGGCCACCACCGCGCTGGGCGGGATCGCCTACCTGGCCGACTTCTCCATCGGCGCGGGCATCGGCCTCGCGCACGGCACCGGGAACGCGCTGGCCGCCATCCTGGTCGCGGCCGCGGTCATCTTCGTGACCGGCTTCCCGCTCGCGTACTACGGGGCGCGCTACAACATCGACCTCGACCTGATCACCCGCGGCTCCGGCTTCGGGTACTACGGCTCGGTGCTGACCAGCGTCATCTTCGCCAGCTTCACCTTCATCTTCTTCGCCACCGAGGGGTCGATCATGGCGCAGGGGCTGAAGCTCGGCCTCGGTCTGCCGCTGTGGCTCGGGTATCTGGTCTCCACCCTCCTGGTGATCCCGCTGGTCGTGTACGGCATGAAGGCGCTCAGCAAGCTCCAGGTGTGGACGACGCCCGTCTGGCTGCTGCTGATGGTCGGCCCGCTGGCCTACCTGGTCGCCACCGACCCCGGTACCGTGCACCACTTCCTGGCGTACCCGGGCACCGGCGGCGACGGCGGCCTGAACACCGCCTCGGTACTGCTCGGCGCGGGCGTGTGCCTGTCGCTGATCGCGCAGATCGGCGAGCAGATCGACTATCTGCGGTTCATGCCGCCCAAGACCCGGGAGAACCGGCGCAGTTGGTGGACCGCCGTGATCATGGCGGGCCCCGGCTGGGTGGTGCTGGGCGCGCTGAAGCAGGCCGCCGGCATCTTCCTCGCGGTCTACGCCCTCGCCGAGGTCGCCCCGGCGGCCGCCGCCGAGCCGATCCAGCAGTTCAAGGGCGCCTTCGACGCGATGCTGCCGCCCTGGCTCGTGCTCCCCCTCGCCGTGGTCCTCGTCGTGATCAGCCAGATCAAGATCAATGTGACCAATGCCTACTCCGGCTCGCTGGCCTGGACGAACTCCTTCACCCGGGTCACCAAGCGCTACCCCGGCCGGATGGTCTTCGTGCTCGCCAACCTCGGCATCGCGCTGATCCTGATGGAGGCCGACATGTTCAGCTTCCTCAACGCCGTGCTCGGCTTCTACTCGAACTGCGCCATCGCCTGGATCGTCACGGTCGCCACCGACATCATGGTCAACAAGTACCTGCTGAAGCTCTCCCCGCACGCCCCCGAGTTCCGCCGCGGCATGCTGTACGCGGTCAACCCCGTCGGCGTGGTGGCCTTCACCGCCGCCTCCGGCCTGTCGATCGCGATGTACTTCCACGCGCTCGGCGACACCCTGCAGCCGTACTCCCCCGTCGCCGCCGCCGTCCTCGCCTTCGTCCTCACCCCGCTGATGGCCGTGGTCACCAAGGGCCGGTACTACCTGCGGCGGACCGCCGACGGGATCGCCGAACCCCTGCTGGACGCGGACGGCAACCCGAGCGCGCGCACGTACACCTGCCACGTCTGCCGGCAGGAATTCGAGCGCCCCGACGTGGCTGCCTGCCCGGCCCACGACGCGGTGGTCTGCTCACTGTGCCTGAGTACGGACCGCACGGGCGCGCACGTCCTGCCCGCGGCGCCCGCGGGCGCCTGATCCCGCCGCGTACCCCCGCTTACACGAAAGGCGACGCCTGCCCGTGCTGAACCGGGCAGGCGTCGCATGATCGTGTGCGGCGAGCGGAGAACCGCCCGTGGCTCACCAGGTGTGCCCCGTGTCCTCCTCGCCGGTCTCCTTGGTCTCCTTGCGGCCGGCGCGGCCCATGGGGCCCGTCCGGCCCTTGCGGGTCGCCGTGTCCACGCCGTCGTCGAACTCCAGCTGCTCCCGGCGGACCTCGGTCGACACCTCCTGCTGCTCGGTGACCCGGTCGGTCTCCAGCCGGACCCGCTCGTAGGGCCGCGTCTCCTTGCGGATCACGGGCTCCTCGCGGTGCAGCGTGATGTCGTACTCGCCGTCCTCCAGGTTCACGGGAGCGCCACCGGTCCGGCGGGCCTCCTCCTCGGAGATCGGCTCGCGGGTGATACGGGCCTCCTCGTGGGTGACCGGCACGGTCCGGCTCACGTTCTCGGTCACCACGTGCTTCCGCAGATGCGCGTGACCGCTCTCGTGCTCCTCGACACCGAACTCGGCGCGCTCCTCCGAGAGCGTCATCTCGGGGTTCTGCTCCTTACGGGAACGCCGGTCCGCGTCCGCCGGACCGCCGCGCGACATGGCCATCTGCCCGGCGCCCGCGCCGGCCATCGGCCGGTCGGCCTCGGGACGGGTGTTCTGCCCGGTCATGCCGGCCGCACCCGCGGTGCCCATGCCACCGGCGGCGGCTGCGGTACCCATACCTCCGGCCTGCCCCGTGCCCGTGTCGCGGCCCATGCCGCCCCGGCCCGATCGGGTCAGACCGTAGTGCCGGTACAGGCGCTCCTCCTCCGACGGTTCGAGGTGACCGTCGGCGTCCATCCGCGGAGCGTCCTTGATCTGGTCCTTGGTGTGCGGAACACGTATCGCGTCGTCCACCCGCGTGCACCCGGCCAGCGGGACGAAGGTCTCCTTCGTACCGAACAGCCCGGTGCTCACCGTGATCCACTCCGGCTCATTGGTGGCGTCGTCCCGGTAGACCTGCTGGACAGTGCCGACCTTCCCGCCGTCGGCGTCGATCACATTCAGCCCGGCCAGGTCATGGGGGGTGTCGCCCAGAGGTGCATTCATGGCGTCTCTCCTTTCGCGCGCGCCTGCAGGAGAGGCACACGCCACTCCCATTGCGCACCCCATGGGGCCGCGCAGCGAGTCGGGAGCACACCGGCCGGGCTGCGGCTACCGGTCGGAACCGGCCCCGAAGCCGCTCGTGGGGGCGGAGCGCGGCACCGTCCGGTGCGGCGCCCCACCCCCCGTTACTACTCCATTCGAGTGACGGCCCGCGGCTGGCTCAGCTCCCGCTGCCGTACGGGCGGGTGATCAGCTCCATGTAGTGGCCGTCCGGGTCGGGGAAGTACACGCCGCGGCCGCCGTCGTTGGTGTTGATCTCGCCGGGGCGGGTGCGGTGCGGGTCGGCCCAGTACGTCAGGCCCAGCTCCTTGATCCGGCCGAAGCTGCGGTCGAACTCGTCCTCGCTGATCAGGAATGCGTAGTGCTGCGGCGTGATCTCGCCGTCGTCCTGCGCGAAGTCGAGGGTGACCCCGTTGTCCATCACCACGGGGAGGAAGGGCCCGAACTCGGGCTGCACCTGCAGTCCGAGGATGTCCGCGAGGAACTCCGCCGACCGCTTCCGGTCACTGGCGTGCACAATCGTGTGGTTCAGCTCAACTGCCATGGATGGCCTCCCTGTTGTCCCTGCCGAGCCTAGGCTTCCCGGCGGCCGCTGCCATCGTCCGCTGGTCGGAATGGCGATCCGGGCGGGTCCTAGGGCGAAAGGCGGGGAACGGCGAAGGGCCCGGACGGAAGGAATCCGTCCGGGCCCTCGCGCAGGCGTGCCGCGTCAGTCGGTGAGGTTCACCGTGCGCGCGGAGGTGGCGCCGATCTCCTCGGCGATCTCCGTGAGCACCGGGGCCGCGATCGTGTCGTCGACGGTCAGCGCGACCAGCGCCTCGCCGCCCACGTCGGCGCGGGAGACCTGCATGCCGGCGATGTTGATGCCCGCCTCGCCCAGGATGCGGCCGAGCGTGCCGACCACGCCGGGGCGGTCGCTGTAGCGCAGGAAGGCCATGTGGTCGGCGAGCGCCAGGTCGATGCTGTGGTCGTTGACGGCCACGATCTTCTGCTGGTGCTTGTGGCCGGCCAGCGTGCCGGAGACCGAGATCTCCTCGCCGCCGGAGAGCGTGCCGCGCACGGTCACCACATTGCGGTGCTCGGGCGACTCGCTGCTCGTGGTCAGGCGTACCTCCACGCCGCGCTCCTGCGCGAAGAGGGGGGCGTTGACGTACGAGACGGTCTCGTCGACGACGTCCTCGAAGACGCCCTTGAGCGCGGAGAGCTCCAGCACCTTCACGTCGTGCTGAGTGATCTCGCCGTACACCTCGACGTCGAGGCGGACCGCGACCTCGCCCGCCAGCGCGGTGAAGATCCGGCCGAGCTTCTCGGCCAGCGGCAGACCGGGCTTCACGTCCTCGGCGATCACGCCGCCCTGGACGTTGACCGCGTCCGGGACCAGCTCGCCCGCGAGCGCCAGGCGCACCGAGCGGGCCACCGCGATACCGGCCTTCTCCTGCGCCTCACCGGTCGAGGCGCCCAGGTGCGGGGTGCACACGACCTGGTCGAACTCGAAGAGCGGGGAGTCCGTGCAGGGCTCGGAGGCGTACACGTCCAGGCCGGCGCCGGCGACCCGGCCCTCCTTGAGGGCGGAGGCGAGGGCGGCCTCGTCCACGATGCCGCCGCGCGCGGCGTTGACGATCCGGACGGACGGCTTGACCTTGTGCAGCGCCTCGTCGCCGATGAGGCCGACGGTCTCCGGGGTCTTCGGGAGGTGGACCGTGATGAAGTCCGAGACCTGGAGCAGCTCGTCCAGGGAGAGCAGCTTGACGCCCATCTGGGCGGCGCGCGCGGGCTGGACGTACGGGTCGTACGCGACGACCTTCATGCCGAAGGCGGACATCCGCTGGGCGACCAGCACGCCGATGCGGCCGAGGCCGACGACGCCGAGGGTCTTCTCCGCCAGCTCGACGCCGGTGTACTTGCTGCGCTTCCACTCGCCGTTCTTCAGGGCGGTGTTCGCCTGCGGGATGTTGCGCGCGGTGGCGACCAGCAGGCCGCAGGCCAGCTCGGCGGCGGTGACGATGTTGGAGGTCGGCGCGTTCACGACCATCACGCCGGCCTTGGTGGCGGCGGAGACGTCGACGTTGTCCAGGCCCACGCCCGCGCGGGCGACGACCTTGAGCTTCTTCGCGGCGGCGATGGCCTCGGCATCGACCTTGGTCGCGGAGCGCACGAGGATCGCGTCGACGTCGGCGATGGCGGGGATCAGCTGGGCGCGGTCCGCGCCGTTGCAGTTCCGGATCTCGAAGTCCGGGCCGAGCGCGTCGACGGTCGCGGGCGACAGCTCTTCGGCGATCAGTACGACGGGTTTGGCGGAGGCAGTGCTCACGTGGTCTTCAGTCCTCACTAAATCCTTCGCGGACGGCCGTCCCGACGGCCGAAGGCGGTGAAGGGGGCAGCCGCGTGGAAGACGCACGACGTTGTGAGCCTGACGCGCTTGTGGTCAGCAGTGTAGTGGCGTTTCAGGGCTCCTCCTTCGCCGGTCCGGAAGGATCACCCGTGCGTGGTTCTACGCAGTGGACAAGGCGGCGGCGGAAGGGGCCGTGCCGATGCGGCACGGCCCCTCGCGCATGAGGCTTACGCCTCCTCGTCCACCCAGCTCATCAGGCCACGCAGCTTCTTGCCGGTGGTCTCCAGGAGGTGGTCCGCGTCGGCCTTCTTGTACTCGTTGTACTTCGGCAGGCCGTCCGCGTACTCCTTCATCCAGGTGTTGGCGAAGGTGCCGTCCTGGATCTCGCCGAGGACCTTCTTCATCTCGGCCTTGGTGGCGTCGGTGACGATCCGCGGGCCGGTGACGTAGTCGCCCCACTCGGCGGTCTCGGAGATCGACCAGCGCATCTTCTCCAGGCCGCCCTCGTACATGAGGTCCACGATCAGCTTCAGCTCGTGGAGGCACTCGAAGTACGCGATCTCGGGCTGGTAACCGGCCTCGACCAGGGTCTCGAAACCGGCCTTGACCAGGGCGGCGGTGCCGCCGCAGAGCACGGCCTGCTCGCCGAACAGGTCGGTCTCGGTCTCCTCGGTGAAGGTCGTCTTGATGACGCCCGCACGGGTGCCGCCGATGCCCTTGGCGTACGAGAGGGCGAGCGCGAAGGCGTTGCCCGAGGCGTCCTGCTCGACCGCCGCGATGCACGGCACGCCGCGGCCCTCTTCGTACTGGCGGCGGACCAGGTGGCCCGGGCCCTTGGGGGCGACCATGCAGACGTCGACGTTGGACGGGGGCTTGATGAAGCCGTAGCGGATGTTCAGGCCGTGGCCGAAGAACAGGGCGTCGCCGTCCTTGAGGTTGTCCTTGACGGACTCCTCGTAGACCTTGGCCTGGATCGGGTCCGGCACCAGGATCATGATGACGTCGGCCTCGGCGGCCGCCTCGGAGGGGCTCACCACGCGCAGGCCCTGCTCCTCGGCCTTCGCCTTGGACTTGGAGCCCTCGTGCAGGCCGACGCGCACGTCGACGCCCGAGTCGCGCAGCGACAGCGCGTGGGCGTGGCCCTGGCTGCCGTAGCCGAGAACCGCGACCTTACGGCCCTGGATGATGGACAGGTCGGCGTCGTCGTCGTAGAACAGCTCGGCCACTTCGGGTATCTCCTTGGTACTAGCTGGTGCCCACAGACTATGCCGGGGCTGGGGGGTGAAAGCTCAGGGTCTCGCCATGCGGGCAGCGGCCGCGGGCGAGGGGGCGTGTTCCGGCCGCGGCGGGTCCCGCGGCCGGAGTACGCGGGTCAGGCCGAACGGTCCAGGGCGCGCAGCGAGCGGTCCGTGATGGACCGGGAACCGCGCCCTATGGCGATCGTGCCGGACTGCACCAGCTCCTTGATGCCGAACGGCTCCAGCATCTTGAGCATGGCTTCCAGCTTGTCGGCGCCGCCGGTGGCTTCGATGGTGACGGCCTCCGGCGAGACGTCCACGGTCTTGGCGCGGAACAGCTGGACGATCTCGACGATCTGGGAGCGCGTCTCGTTGTCCGCGCGGACCTTGACCAGGACCAGTTCGCGGTGGATGGCCGAGGACGGCTCCAGCTCGACGATTTTCAGGACGTTGACCAGCTTGTTCAGCTGCTTGGTGACCTGCTCCAGCGGGAGCGATTCGACATTCACGACAATGGTGATGCGTGAGATGTCGGGGTGCTCCGTGACACCGACGGCGAGTGAGTCGATGTTGAAGCCGCGGCGGGAGAACAGCGCGGCGATCCTGGCCAGGATACCCGGCGTGTTCTCCACCAGGACGGAGAGCGTGTGCTTGGTCATGTGCTCGGTCTCTTCTCTTCTGTCCTGGCCGGTCAGTCGTCTTCGTTGTCGCCGAAGTCGGGGCGCACCCCGCGGGCCGCCATGACCTCGTCGTTGGAGGTGCCGGCCGCGACCATCGGCCAGACCATGGCGTCCTCGTGGACGATGAAGTCGACGACGACCGGGCGGTCGTTGATGGCGTTGGCCTTGGCGATCACGGCGTCCAGCTCGGCCGGGTCCTCGCAGCGCATCGCGACGCAGCCCATGGCCTCGGACAGCTTCACGAAGTCCGGGCAGCGGGTGCCGGTGTTCGGGGCCGGCTCGTCGTCCGGGCCGCGGTGCAGCACGGTGTTGCTGTACCGCTGGTTGTAGAACAGGGTCTGCCACTGGCGGACCATGCCCAGCGCGCCGTTGTTGATGATCGCGACCTTGATCGGGATGTTGTTCATCGCGCAGGTGACCAGTTCCTGGTTGGTCATCTGGAAGCAGCCGTCGCCGTCGATCGCCCACACCGGGCGGTCCGGCTGTCCGGCCTTGGCGCCCATGGCGGCCGGGACCGCGTAGCCCATCGTTCCGGCGCCGCCGGAGTTCAGCCAGGTGGCGGGCTTTTCGTAGTCGATGAAGTGGGCGGCCCACATCTGGTGCTGGCCGACGCCCGCGGCGTAGATGGTGCCCTCCGGCGCCAGCTGCCCGATGCGCTGGATGACCTGCTGCGGGGAGAGGCTGCCGTCCTCGGGGAGGTCGTAGCCGAGCGGGTAGTTCTCGCGCCAGCGGTTCAGGTCGTTCCACCAGGCGGCGTAGTCGCCGGTGCGGCCGGCCTCGTGCTCGGCCTGGACCGCCACGATCAGGTCGGCGATGACCTCGCGGGCGTCGCCGACGATCGGCACGTCGGCCATGCGGTTCTTGCCGATCTCGGCCGGGTCGATGTCCGCGTGCACGATCTTGGCGTACGGGGCGAAGCTGTCGAGCTTGCCGGTGACGCGGTCGTCGAAGCGGGCGCCCAGCGCGACGATCAGGTCGGCCTTCTGCAGCGAGGTCACCGCGGCCACCGAGCCGTGCATGCCGGGCATGCCCAGGTGCTGCGGGTGGGTGTCGGGGAAGGAGCCCAGCGCCATCAGGGTGGTGGTGACGGGGGCGCCGGTCAGCTCGGCGAGGACCTTGAGCTCGGCCGTCGCGCCGGCCTTCATGACGCCGCCGCCGACGTAGAGCACCGGGCGCTTGGCGTCGGTGATCAGCTTGGCGGCCTCGCGGATCTGCTTGGCGTGCGGCTTGGTCACCGGGCGGTAGCCGGGCAGGTCGGTCTGCGGCGGCCAGGAGAAGGTGGTCCTGGCCTGCATGGCGTCCTTGGCGATGTCCACCAGGACGGGGCCCGGACGGCCGGTCGAGGCGATGTGGAACGCCTCGGCGATCGTCCTGGGGATGTCGGCGGGGTCGGTCACCAGGAAGTTGTGCTTGGTGATCGGCATCGTGATGCCGCAGATGTCCGCCTCCTGGAAGGCGTCCGTGCCGATCGAGGCGGAGGCCACCTGGCCGGTGATCGCGACCAGCGGGACGGAGTCCATGTGCGCGTCGGCGATCGGGGTGACCAGGTTCGTGGCGCCGGGGCCGGAGGTGGCGATGCAGACACCGACCTTGCCGGTGGCCTGGGCGTAACCGGTGGCCGCGTGGCCCGCGCCCTGCTCGTGGCGGACCAGGATGTGGCGGACCTTCTGAGAGTCCATCATCGGGTCGTACGCCGGGAGGATCGCACCGCCGGGAAGGCCGAATACGGTGTCGGCCCCGACCTCCTCGAGAGAACGAATGAGGGACTGCGCGCCCGTGACGTGCTCGACGGCGGAGGCGGACTGCTGAGATCCGCCGGAACGGGCCCGCGGCTGCGGATGGTGGGCCCCGGTGGCCTGCTCGGTCATCTGCGTCTCTTCTCGGAGGTGAGGGTTTTGATGTGATTTGGCGGTGCTGGTGCAACAAAAAACCCCTCGTGCCGTCAGGCAAGCGAGGGGAGCGCGTCGGTGCGGTGCGCCGGGCTACTGCATGGCCCGGCTTCAGCCGACGCGCTGTCCAAGTACGAGAATTCGGGTGCGCATGGCTCTGACCTTCCCCCCGGCGCACCTGGAGTGTCAAGTGGGTGGGACGGGGGTCTCACTATTTGAGCGCAACGGGGGATGGCTGATGGCATCGGGGCCGCCGGGCACTTCCCCGGCGCCGAGCCGTCGTGGCAGCTCTCCCAGCCGCCCGCCGCCGCCCGGCTCCCGGGGCCCGGCCGCCCGCCGCGCGGCCGGCACGGTGCTGCTCAGCACCATCTCGCGCCCCTCGGGCAGCAGCCCGGGGAGTGGATACGCGCCGATGCCGAGCGCCCGGCGCAGCCGGTGCTCGTCCAGCGGTCCGGAGAACGCCATGCCCTGGCCGTGCGTGCAGCCCATCGCGCGGAGCGCGCTGACCTGCTCGGGCCGGTCCACGCCGTCGGCCACGGACTGCAGTCCCAGGTCGCCGGCGATCCGCAGCAGCCCCGCGGTGATCTTGTGCAGCCGCGCGGACTCCACGACGCCGTCGATCAGGCCGCGGTCCAGCCGCAGCACGTCGATGGGCAGCCGGCGCAGCGCGCTGATCGCGGCGTATCCGCTGCCGAAGCCGTCCAGCGCGATCCGTACGCCGAGCCGCCGCAGGGCCGCCAGCCGGCGCTCCAGCTCGTCCAGCGGGATCCTCGGGTCGCTGTCGGAGAGCTCCAGCAGCAGCGACCCGGACGGCAGGCCGTGCCGCGCGAGTAACGTCTCGATGCTCCGGGGCGGGAGCTTGCGGTCCAGCAGCCGCCGGGCGGAGAGCCGGACGGCGACGCAGACCGCGTGGCCCGCGTGGTGCCGCCGCGCCGCCTGCTCGACGGCCTCCTCCAGCAGCCAGCGCCCCAGCTCGGCGGTGCGCTCGCCGTCGTCGGCGAGCGCCTGGCCGCGCTCGCCGACCCGCAGGAATTCGGCGGGGGTGAAGAGGATGCCCTGCGCGGAGCGCCAGCGGGCCTGGGCCGCGACGGCCGTGATCCGGCCAGTGGCGAGCTCCACGACGGGCTGGTGGAGCAGCGCGAATTCGCCGTCGTGCAGCGCCGCGCGCAGCCTCGTCGCGATCTCGGAGCGGCGCACCACGTCGGCCTGCATCTGAGGTGCGTACAGCTCCACGCGGCCCTTGCCGGCCTGCTTGGCGCGGTACATCGCCAGATCGGCGTTGCGCATCAGTCCTGCCGGGGTGACGCCGGGCTCGGCGAAGGCCACGCCGATGCTGGCCGCGACCCGGACGTCCTGGCCGTCGATGCGGTACGGCTCGGACAGCCTGATCCGCAGCCGGTCGGCGATCTCGTGGACGCGGAACTCCCGGCTCGTACGGTCGTGGCTGCCGTCGCCGGTGATGAGCGCGGCGAATTCGTCGCCGCCCAGGCGCGCGGCGATGTCACCGGCGCGTACGGATTCGGCCAGCCTGCGGGCGGCCTGAATCAGCAGCTCGTCCCCGGCCTGGTGTCCGATGGTGTCGTTGACCTGTTTGAATCCGTCCAGGTCGATGTAGAGCACGGCCGTGTCGTGGTCGGAGGAGCGGCGGCCGCTGACAGCCTGGCTGACCCGCTCGGTGAACAGCGCGCGGTTGGGCAGGTCGGTGAGCGCGTCGTGCGAGGCGTTGTGCTGGAGCTGGGCCTGGAGGCGCACCCGCTCGGTGACGTCGCGGGAATTGAAGATCAGGCCGCCTTCGTGGCGGTTGACCGTGGACTCGACGTTCAGCCATTCCTCGCCGCCGGGGCGGCCGCCGCCGGCCCGGAAGCGGCATTCGATGCGGGTGGTGGGCTCCGCCTCGGGGTCGGCGGCCAGGAACCGCCGTACTTCGTGCACCACGCGGCCGAGGTCCTCGGGGTGGATCAAGGAGGCCAGCTCGGAGCCGACGAGGTCCTCGGCGTCGCGGCCGTAGACGCCGGAGGCGGCGGGGCTGACGTAGCGCAGTACGCCGGTCGGCGCGGCGATCATGATGACGTCGCTGGAGCCCTGCACCAAGGAGCGGAAGTGGTTCTCCTTCTGGGCCAGCTCCCGGGTGAGGGTGATGTTGTCCACGAGCATGATCCCCTGGCGCACGACCAGGGCGAGCACGACCGTGCAGCCGGTGAAGAGCACGACGTGGTCGATGCGGCGGCCGTCCAGGACGTTGAGCAGGATGCCCAGGGTGCAGACGGCGGCGGCGAGGTACGGGGTCAGTGCGGCGAGCGACCCGGCGATCGGGCGGCTGCCGGGGGGCACGGCCGCGCGCCGGGTGGCGCGCGTGAAGGCGTCCCCGGCGGAGTCCGTGCCGCAGCGCGCGGCGACCCACGGGGCGTACGCCAGCAGCATGGAGCCGGCGAACCAGCCGGCGTCGAGGATCTGCCCGGAGCGGTAGTGCTCGCGCAGCAGCGGCGAGGTGAACAGCGCGTCGCACAGCACGGTCAGCGCGAGCGCCGCGATGGCGGTGTTGATCGCCGAGCGGTGCGCCGAGGAGCGCTTGAAGTGCAGCGCGAGCACCATGCTCACCAGGACGATGTCCAGCAGCGGGTACGCGAGCGACAGGGCGCCCTGCGCGACCGTCTGGCCCTGGAAGTGGGCGTTGTGCGCGAGCGCCAGGCTCCAGGAGAGCGTGAGCAGCGAGCCGCCGATCAGCCAGGCGTCCAGCGCGAGGCAGACCCACCCGGCCCGGGTCACCGGCCGCTTGGCGAGCACCAGCAGGCCCACGATGGCCGGCGGCGCGAAGAGCAGGAAGCAGAAGTCGGCGACCGAGGGGCTGGGCACGGGGGCTTCGAGGACGACCTCGTACCATCCCCAGATGCCGTTGCCGAGGCCCGCCATCGCCGAGGAGGCCGCGAACAGCAGCCAGGCGGGTCGAAAGCGGTTGTGGTGCCTGCGGGCGTACAGCACACAGGAGACGGCGGCGGCCAGGGCGGCCGCGCTGAGCCCGAAGTCACCCATGATCAGGGCCAGTTTCTCCGAGCCCCAGCCGAACGCGGCGCCCGTGGCGTAACCGCCGCAGACGACGGCGAGCACGATCTGGGGCAGACTGCTCGCGGGCCGCGGCCGGGCCGGCGGGGCGAGCACCGCGCCGGAGGCGGTCACCGGGCTCTCCCCCGCGCGGTCCACCGGCGTGGTCGTGGCGGGCAAGGCCCGCGCTGCGTTCGTATCGCAGTGGGTACGCGCGGAACGCGCGTGTGCTCAGCGGTCCTTGTCTCGGTGGTGCATCGGCCGTACATCGCCCGTCGCCCCCCTCGGTTCCGGTCGTTCGCTGCGCGCCGCCACGTCCCGGCGCGGGCCCCGTTCGGGACGATACACCAGTTCCGTCACGCAGGGACATAGTCGCTCTACGGAGCGTGACTGGCAGGCGAGTTGGTCGCACACGACGCAATCGTACGACTCCGTAGAGCTACGCGCAACCCGTCAGTCGGCGGTGGTGATGATGTTCCGGAGAGGCTCGCCGGCGGCGAAGAGCCGCAGTTGATCACGGAGAAGCCGCTTCGCACGGGGCAGGAATGCAGTACTGGGGCCACCGACGTGCGGAGTGATGAGCACGCCGGGAGCGTGCCACAGGGGATGTGTGGCAGGCAGCGGTTCCGGATCGGTTACATCGAGTGCTGCCCGCAGCCGTCCCGACTCGAGTTCGGCGAGCAGAGCCTTGGTGTCGACGACTCCCCCGCGCGCGATGTTGACGAGCAGCGCGCCGTCCTTCATACGGGCCAGGAAATCGGCTCCGACCAGGCCACGAGTGTCTTCGGTGAGCGGCGTCGCCATGATCACGACGTCGGCTTCGGGCAACAGCGCGGGCAACTCCGCGAGTGGAAGCACAGGACCGCGCACGGTGTCACGAGCGGTGCGCGCAATGCGCGCCACCCGCGCACACTCAAAAGGCGTGAGCCGGTCCTCGATAGCACTTCCGATCGAACCGTAACCCACAATGAGGACGGACTTGTCGGCCAGCGAGTCACGGAAGGCCGGCCGCCACTCTCCCGCGTCCTGGGACCGCACGAATGCGGGGATGTCGCGGAGCGCGGCGAGAATGAGCGTGAGGGTGAGCTCGGCGGTGCTCGCGTCGTGCAGACCGCGCGCGTTGCACAGCTGGGCGCCGGCCGGCAATTGGGGCACGGCGGGCAGCATGTGCTCGATGCCGGCCGTGAGGGTCTGGACGACGCGTACGTTCGCCATCTCCGGGAGCGGCCGCAGGATCCGGTCGGCGGGCTTCATGTAAGGGACGGCGTAGAAGGCGCAGCGGGCGGGATCCGCGGGGTATTCGGGGCCGGCGTCCCAGTGGACGTAGGAGAGGTCCTCGGGGAGCCCGTCGATCTCGGCGGCGGGGATCGGGAGCCAGACGTCGGTGGCGCGAGTGGTGTCTGCGGAAGCCATGGCCCGAGGCTATGCGAAGAGTGCCCGTCATCAGACGTTAGTTTGGTCAGCGCCCTTGACCGGGGCGAGGGGACGGAGGCACGACCAGGTGGAGCGCAGGACAATCGGCGCGGCGGCGCTCGAAGTGGGCGCTATCGGGCTCGGCTGCATGCCGATGAACTGGGGGTACACCGCGTCGCAGCAGAGCGGGGAGAGCTCGGTACGGACCGTGCACGCCGCGCTCGACCGGGGCTGCACCCTGCTGGACACCGCCGATATGTACGGCCCGTTCACCAACGAACTGGTGCTGGGGCGGGCGCTGAAGCAGCGCCGGGACCAGGCATTTCTCTCGACGAAGGTCGGGCTGCTGGTCGGGGACCAGCACATCGTCGCCAACGGCCGCCCCGGCTATGTGAAGCGGGCCTGCGACGCCTCGCTGCGCCGGCTGCAGACCGACCACATCGACCTCTACCAGCTGCACCGCTCCGACCCCGAGGTGCCGATCGAGGAGACCTGGGGGGCGATGGCGGAGCTGGTGGCGGCCGGGAAGGTACGCGCGCTGGGGCTGTGCGCCGTGGGCGCGCGGGCTCCCCGGCGCCGCGGGGCCCGTACGCACGACCTCACGCTGCACCAACTGGAGCGCATTCAGCAGGTGTTCCCGGTCAGTACCGTGGAGGCGGAGCTGTCGGTGTGGTCGCCGGACGCGCTGGAGGCGCTGCTGCCGTGGTGCGAGACGCGCGGCGTGGGCTTCCTCGCGGCGATGCCGCTGGGCAACGGCTACCTCACCGGCACGCTGACGCCGGGTCAGGGCTTCGAGCCGGAGGATCTGCGGGCGCGGCACCCGCGCTTCACGGCGGAGATGATGGCCGCCAACCAGCCGGTGGTGGCGGGACTGCGCCGGGTGGGCGCACGGCACGGCGTGACGCCGGGCCAGATCGCGCTGGCGTGGGTACTGGCCCAGGGCCGGCACGTGGTCCCGATACCCGGCACGAAGAAGGAACGCTGGGCGGCCCAGAACGCCAAGGCGGCGGCGGTGCGGCTGACCCACCACGACCTCGCGGAGATCGCCTCGCTGCCACCGGCACGGGGCTCTTGGGACTGAGACGGGGCGCTTACGGGGTGGCCCGGCGCGCCTGGCCCGGCACGCTTGCGGGACGGCCCGGGGCGCTTGCGGGGTGGCCCGGCGCGCTTGCCCCGGCGCGCCTACGGGGGCGAATCGAACGCCACTGGCCCCCTGGCGGGGGGTTACC
>NZ_NHSG01000134.1:0-16939 GCF_020024005.1 Streptomyces purpurogeneiscleroticus | reverse complement strand
GCGTGCCCCGGGCCAGCGCCGTGTCCACCCCGAGCCGGCGCGGCGTGTCCACCCCCGCCCCCGCCGCGTCCCGCACTGTGAAATGCGGGCCGGGCGCCCGGCCCGGCCCAGCTAGGCTGCGGGCCATGACCAGCGCATCCGACGCCACGCAGACTGCCCAGAGCTCGCCCGTCCTCGACACCGCCCGACGCGCCAGGGAGGCGGCCGCCACGCTCGCCCCGCTGCCGCGCACGGCCCGGGACGGCGCGCTGCTGGCCGTCGCCGACGCGTTGGTGGCCAGGACCGACGAGATCGTCGCCGCCAACGCCGAGGACACCGCCAAGGCGCGCGAGGCCGGCACGAGCGACGCCATCGTGGACCGGCTCACCCTCACCCCCGAGCGGATCGCCGCCATCGCCGCCGACGTGCGGCACGTCGTGGCGCTGCCCGACCCGGTCGGCGAGGTCGTCCGCGGCTCGACTCTCCCCAACGGCCTGGACCTGCGCCAGGTCCGGGTCCCGCTCGGCGTCGTCGGGATCATCTACGAGGCCCGCCCGAACGTCACGGTCGACGCCGCTGCGCTCTGCCTGAAGTCGGGCAACGCCGTCCTGCTGCGCGGCTCGTCCTCCGCGTACGCCTCGAACACCGCGCTGGTCGCCGTTCTGCGCGACGCGGTGGTGGAGGCCGGGCTGCCCGCCGACGCCGTCCAGCTGGTGCCGGGCCAGAGCCGGGAGTCGGTGAAGGAGCTGATGCGCGCCCGCGGCCTGGTCGACGTGCTGATCCCGCGCGGCGGCGCCTCGCTCATCCGTACGGTCGTGGAGGAGTCCACCGTCCCGGTCATCGAGACCGGCACCGGCAACTGCCACGTGTACGTCGACAAGGACGCCGACATCGAGACGGCGCTCAAGATCCTCATCAACTCCAAGGCGCAGCGCCCCAGTGTGTGCAACGCCGCCGAGACCGTCCTCGTGCACGCCGGCATCGCGGACACCTTCCTGCCGCGCGCGCTGGCGGCCCTCACGGAGGCGGGCGTGATGGTGCACGGCGACGAGACCTGGCAGAAGGCCGGGCCCGGGATGGTCGCGCCCGCCACGGACGAGGACTGGGCGACGGAGTACCTCTCGTACGACATCGCCGCCGCTGTGGTGCCCGACCTGGACGCCGCTGTCGCGCACATCCGCCGTTGGTCCTCCGGCCACACCGAGGCCATCGTCACCACCTCGCAGGCCGCCGCCCGCCGCTTCACCCAGCTGGTGGACTCCACCACGGTCGCGGTCAACGCCTCGACTCGCTTCACGGACGGCAGCCAGTTCGGTTTCGGCGCCGAGATCGGCATCTCCACCCAGAAGCTGCACGCGCGCGGCCCGATGGGGCTGCCGGAGCTGACCTCCACGAAGTACATCGTCACGGGCGACGGACACGTACGGGACTGAACGCACGTACGCGCACGTACGGGACTGGCGGCGGGTACGTACACGTACGCGGCTGCGGTCCCCTACGGGGCGGACGAGGGGCGTGTACAGGCGTAACAGGACCGACGAAGGCGCGCACGGGGCCGACGAAGTGAGCCTCGCGGCGCGGCCCTTGAAGGCGGGGCGGGTGGCGCCACGTGTGCCGTCCTCCGCCTCCGTGGCCGAATTCCCTTTCACACTGCCCAGATTGGCCGCTTCCGGCTAATCTGGGCACGTGCCGGACGACGTGGGGGCCGGGCCGTTCCCGGACGGCGGCGAGCCCGACGAGCACCACAACGGGAACCACGGAGAGGCGGACGCGCACTCGCCCTACGAGGGCGAGGGCGACGGGTTCGCCGCCGTGGTCTTCGACGAGGAATTCGTCCGGTCCGCTCTCGTTCATGAGCCGACCGCCGTCGAGCGGATGGTCGCCGCCGCGCAGGCGCGCGCCGAGTCCGAAGCCGGGCGCGGCCACTCGCTGTCGGCCACGGACCGGGACGGGGAGTTCGACGGCGGCCGACAGGGCCGGGACGGCCGAGAAGGGCCTGAATGGCCCGCAGAAGCGCCGAACGGCCGTTACCCGGACGATGTCTCGGACATCTCGGCCTACGGCCCGTACGGGCCGTACGGCGGCGCTCTGCGCCCGTACCGCGGCGCGGCCCGCTGGCACCGCCCCATCGCCTGGGTGCTCGCCGTCCTTATGGGCATCGGCATGGTCGTACTGGCCTTCACGGCCGTCTACCGAGGCGCTTCGGGCCGTACTCAGAGCCCGGCCCCGCCGCCCGCCACCACGGGCGTCGACGGCAGACCGCCCACCGCGCACATCGGGCAGGCGCCCGCCTCAAGCGCCGAGCACGGCAATCCGGCCCCTCCCGTCGTACCGCCCTCGGCGTCCGCCGACTCCGGCCCGCCCTCGGCGCCCGCCGTGCCGCGCACGCCGTGATCCATCAGCCGGTCCGCCCGCGTGCGCAGAAGCGGCTCGCGCCTGCTTGAGCCATCTGTGCGCCGTGCCTGACCTGCACGGGGAAGTTGGCGCACACCTGGGCGTTTACCTCGGCCGCCGCCGACCTACTCTTGTTGTATGACCGGGCCAGGTGACCCTCCCGAAGGGACCCCCGAGGGCGCCCCGGGTGGAGGGGAGGATGAGTACCGATCCGTCGTGTTCGACGAATCGTTTGTACGCGCTGCGCGTTTGCAGGAGTTCTCCGCCCAGGAGCGCATGGGGGACCACGCACGTGCGGTGCGCAGTCGGCATGCCTGGTCCCGTTTCGGCGGGTCCCGTCAGGCCGTGATCCTGGTCCTGCTGATCGCGCTGGCCTTCGGTACCGCGATTTACATGGGTGTTCGCCATCCGTACCGTGCGCCTGAGCCGACCCCCGCACCACCGCTGCGCAGTACGGTCGTCCCGCTCGCTCCGGTGGGCACGGTGCCCGGCGGGCGCCCGGCTGACCTCTTCGATCGCAGTCCGGCGGCCGGTTTCCGGATCGGCGCGGCGGGCGTCAACCTTCCCGTCGTGCGGCGCACCGGCGAGTTCTCCGACAGCCAGGTCATGACCGCTCTGACCACGGCGAAGGAGTACGTCGTGCGGTCCTCGCTGGACTCGGACACGCTGTCCGGCGGGCCCGCGCGGGGCGTGCGGCTGCTGCTGGACACCTCGCAGCTCGACCAGTTCGACCGGAGCCTGCGGCGGCCGTCCGACGACGGGCGGCACGCCGCGACCGGCTGGCTCGTCCGCTTCGACCCCTCGCAGGCCCGGCTCGCCGATCCGCGGGTACGGGTCAACGGCACCCTGGCGGTGGAGTCGGCCGCTGCCGGCAACGCCCTGGAGGTCACCGCGGACTACACCTTCGTGTACGCGATGCGGCCGCCGGACGGCAGGCCCGCCGCGGGCGGCCCCGGGAACACCGCTCCGGCTGCCGCCGAGAGGCCGGCGGGGAGCGCGACCGGCAGCACGGCGAGCGCGGTCAGTACGTCAGCCAGTACGGCCTCTGCGGTCGGCGGCAAGGTGCAGTCGGCGGCAGCGCAGCAGCGTGCCGACGGTGCGTCACTGTTCACCGTGCGCCGTGAACTGCACTTCCGTTTCGACCGGGACGATCTGCGCGACCGCCGCCTGGAGGTGCAGTCGAGCTATCTCCAGGCGGGTCCGATGTCGTGCAGCTCCGGGCCGGAGAGCGCGCTGCGGCCGCTGCTGGCGGGCGAGCGGGCCGGTAACGGCCGCCCGCAGGGCACCGATCCGTACGCCCACGGCAGTACGAACGCCTCGCTCTGTGGCGTCATGGCCCCGTCGGCGGAACCGAGTCCGCTGCCTTAGGTCCGTTGCCTTAGGCGGACCGGTGCCTTGGGCGAACTGCTGCCTTGGGCGGACCGGCGCGGTCACCGGCACCGGTCCGGTGCGGTCACCGGCCCGGCGACGCCTCCGGGCCGTCGGCGTCCGGCTGCCCCGGGCCCTGCCGGCCCGCACCGCCGGCGCGGCCGCTGCCGAACACCGTGTCGCGGAGCTTGCCGCCCAGGTCACCGGCGCCGCCCGCGAAGTCGCGCACGAGGCCCATCAGCGGGTCCTTGCTGTTGCGCACCGAGTCGGCGTAGTGCGTCGCGGACTCCTTGAAGGAGTCGGACACGGAGGTGTCCTTGTCCTCGCCGCGGCGCGGGTAGTGGCCCTCCATGATGCGCTGGTAGTCGCGCGAGGCGGCCCACCTCTTGAGCTCGGCGGCGCGCACGGTCGTGAACGGGTGGCTGCGCGGCAGTACGTTCAGGATCTTCAGGACGGAGTCGCGCAGGTCACCGCCGCGCTCGTACTCGTCCGCCTGGGCGAGGAACGCGTCGACGTTCATCTCGTGGAGGTGGTTGCCGCCCGCGAGCTTCATGAGGCCGCGCATCGAAGCCTGCAGGTCCTGGCCGGTCAGCAGGCCCGCACGGTCCGCCGACAGCTCGGACTTGCGGAACCACTCGCGCAGCCCGGTCACTATGGCCATGATCGCCATATTGCCCAGCGGGATCCACGCCACCTTCAGGGCGAGGTTCGTGAGGAACAGCAGTATCGTCCGGTACACCGCGTGTCCGGAGAGTGCGTGCCCGACCTCGTGACCGACGACCGCGCGCATCTCCTCCTCGTCGAGCAGCTCGACGAGGCCCGTGGTCAGCACGATCACCGGCTCGTCCAGGCCGATGCACATGGCGTTGGGCTGCGGGTCCTGATTGACGTACATCGGCGGGACCTTCTCCAGGTCCAGGATGTAACAGGCGTCCCGCAGCATGTCGTTGAGGTGCGAGAACTGCTGGTCGCTGACGCGCACCGAATCCGAGAGGTACATCAGGCGCAGGCTGCGCTCGGGCAGCAGGCCGCTCAGCGCCTTGAAGACGGTGTCGAACCCGCTCAGCTTGCGCAGGGCAACCAGAGCGGACCGGTCCGCGGGGTGCTCGTACGCCCGGGAGGAGATCCCCGGGAACCGCCTGCGGTCCCTGCTCGGTACGCGCTCGCTGCCGCTCGGGCCATCCGTCATTGGAGCCTCCCCCTGCTTCGACTGCGTGATTTCAGAGTAGAGGACGCCACTGACAGTACTTTGGATGCCCGGCGTACGCTGGCGAAGGAACGAATCGCCGCAGATGCCCGCAAGGGCATCCGCTCGCGGCGGGGGCGCCGGCCGCGACCGGGCGCCCGAGGCCCGTGGTGCGTACGGGCCGTACAGACCCCCACAAAGGAGCCGACCTCTCATGGTGGACCCGAGCACGCTGCTCGCCCTGCAGACCTCCAACGCCGACGGCCCGGGCTGGATCCTGCGTGCCGTGATCATCGTCGGTGTGCTCGGCGCGATCTTCATGGCGTGGTTCCTGCTGCGCGGCTACGGCGGCGACCAGGACTGAGGCGGCTCCGCGGGCGGCCCGCGGAGGGTGGTGGAATCCACCGGAAAGGTCCCCTGGCGGACCGTTCCGGCGGAGTCGGGGTGAGCTCCGGACGGGCCCGCGCTTACGATGTGGGCGAAGTCCCTGCCCGCATCAGCCCGGATTGGTTCTGCCGACGATGAGCCTGCACACCACCGCACAGTCCCTGGTCGCCCTCGCCGAGGGCGGCGAGCACGGCGGCAACCACGAGAGCCTCAGCCCGTACCTGACGGGCGGCGGCGCCCTGATCGTGCTGCTGCTCCTGCTGTGGATCACCACCCGGTTCAACCGGGACCGCTGAGGCGGGGCACCGCTATCCCCTCGATGCGCGGCGCCCAGTAGGGTCTGCACGCATGGGAGAGCAGACAGGGCCCGTGAAGCGGCGGCTCGGAGTGATGGGCGGGACGTTCGACCCGATCCACAACGGTCACCTGGTCGCCGCCAGCGAGGTGGCCAGCCAGTTCCACCTCGATGAGGTCATCTTCGTACCGACGGGACAGCCGTGGCAGAAGAGCCACAAGGCGGTGTCCCCGGCCGAGGACCGGTATTTGATGACGGTCATCGCGACCGCGTCCAATCCCCAGTTCTCCGTCAGCCGCATCGACATCGACCGCGGTGGCAAGACGTACACCATCGACACTCTTCGGGATCTGCGCGCCGAGCACACGGATGCGGATCTCTTCTTCATCACCGGCGCCGATGCGCTGGGCCAGATCCTGACCTGGCGGGACGCTGAGGAGCTGTTCTCGCTCGCCCACTTCATCGGGGTGACCAGGCCCGGTCATGTACTGGCCGATCCCGGTCTCCCCGAGGGCGGGGTCTCCCTGGTGGAGGTGCCGGCGCTGGCCATCTCCTCGACCGACTGCCGGTCGCGCGTCGCCCAGGGAGAACCGGTCTGGTACCTGGTGCCCGACGGTGTGGTGCGCTACATCGACAAGCGCCGCCTCTACCGGGACGACCGCCACCGCCACCGCCACGACCACGACGACGACCGCTGACGACGACCGCCGACGGGGCCGACGGAAAGAGGGCACCGGTGAACGACCGACAGGATCCGTACCCGCCACGGGACCCGTATGCCCAGGACCCCTACGAGGGGGCCCAGGGGCAGCACGGTGGACCGGGGTACGTCTACGACGCCTACGGGCAGCCGGTGTACCAGGAAGCGCCGCAGCAGTACGACCCGTACGGCACGCAGCACCCCCAGGGGTACGGCCAGGGCTACAGCGGACAGGCACCCGAACAGGGCTACGGCCAGGAGTACGGGCAGGACTATGCCCCGGGCCACGACACCTACGGCCGGCCGCCGCAGCACCAGGCTGCGCAGCAGACCCAGCAGCAGGGATGGATCCCGCAGCAGGCGCAGTACGGGCAGCAGGAGTACGCGCCGCCGCAGCCTCCGTACGAGGAGCCGCGGCCCCAGTACGGATCCGCGCCCTCCTACGGGGCCGCGCCTCCGTACGAGCCGCCGTCCGCCCCGCCCTCGTACGAGGCGCCGGCCGCGGACGGCAGGACCGCCGGGCGCGAGCGGGCCGGCGGGGCCGAGCGTTCCTCCGGTGAGGAGTACCGCACCGAACAGTTCTCGTTCATCGAGGAGCAGGACGAGGACTCCGAAGACGTCATCGACTGGCTGAAGTTCACCGAGAGCCGTACCGAGCGGCGCGAGGAGGCCAAGCGCCGCGGCCGCAGCCGCATCATCGCGCTGACCGTGGTGCTCGTCCTCCTGGTCGCGGGCGGCGTCGGCTACCTGTGGTGGGCCGGCAAGCTGCCGGGGCTGGGCGGGACGGCCTCCGGGGACGCGGCGGCCGCCGCGGGCCAGAAGCGCGACGTGCTGCTGGTCCACCTGCGCAAGACCGGTACGGACGAGAGCTCGACGGCGCTGCTTGTGGACAACGAGACCACCCACAAGGGCACCACCGTCCTCCTGCCCAACAACCTCGCCATCACCGGGGACGACGGCCAGGCCACCACGTTGGGCAAGTCCGTGAAGGACGCCGGAGCGGAGCCCACCCGTGACTCCCTCAACACGCTCCTCGGCGCCGACATCAAGGCGAGCTGGCGGCTGGACACGCCGTACCTGGAGAACCTCGTGGAGACGGTCGGCGGTATCACCGTCGACGCCGACACCACCGTGCCGGGCGCGAAGAAGGGCGACGCTCCGCTGGTCAAGGCGGGGAAGGGGCGCGTACTGAACGGCCAGGCGGCCGTCGCGTACGCCACCTACCGGGGTCCGGGCGAGCTGCAGACCAAGCAGCTTGCGCGCTTCGGGCAGGTCATGCAGGCCACCCTGAAGCGCGTGTCCAGTGACGCGGGCGGCGCGACCGCGACGGTGAAGTCCCTCTTCCAGGTCCTGGACCCGCCGCTCACCGAGGGCCAGCTGGGCAGCTCGCTCGCGCAGCGCGCGGAGCTCGCCAAGACCGGTGCGTACCGCACGACGGTGCTGCCCGTGCAGCAGGACGGCACGCTCAGCGCGCAGACCGCCTCCGCGGTGGTCAAGGACGTCCTCGGCGGCAAGGTCAAGAAGACCGACCCGAGCGCGACCGCGCGGGTCAGCGTCCGGAACGCCTCGGGCAGCCAGAAGGCGGTCGGGCAGGCGCAGGCCGCGCTGGTCAACGGCGGGTACTCGTTCGTGGACGGCGGCACCGCCTCGGGCTCGCTGTCGGCGTCGCAGGTCACCTACGGGGACGCGGCCCACCAGCCGCGTGCCGCGGAGGTCGCGAAGACGCTGGGTCTGCCGTCGAGCGCCGTGCGGAAGGGCAAGGTCGCCTCGAACGCGGACGTCACAGTGATGCTGGGGCGCGACTACAAGGGGTGACCGGCCCTGGAGGTGCGGACGGCGGGCGGAGCTTTGGCCAAAGCTCCGCCCGCCGCCTGCGTCCCACTGTCTCCGCCGCCGGCCCGTCACCCTCCCTGACCAGCCCGGATACCCCCTTGTCCACAAGCCCACCGGGGTGTCAGCGGTCCGTGAGACCCTTGAGGGGTACTTGACCGCTGACTCGGCCGCGGCCGGCGGGGCTTCCCGCGGACGGGCCGGGCAGCGCCGCCACCGACCCGGAAGTTTGGCTTGTGACCGCCACGGACCGCTCCACCGAGCTCATCAACGCCGCCGCGCAGGCGGCCGCCGACAAGCTCGCGCACGACATCATCGCGTACGACGTCAGCGACGTCCTCTCGATCACCGACGCCTTTCTGCTGGCATCGGCGCCCAACGACCGCCAGGTCAAGTCGATCGTCGACGAGATCGAAGAGCGGCTGAGCAAGGAACTGGGCGCCAAGCCGGTGCGCCGCGAAGGCGACCGCGAGGCCCGCTGGGTGCTCCTGGACTACGTCGACATCGTCGTCCACGTCCAGCACAGCGAGGAGCGCGTCTTCTACGCGCTGGAGCGCCTGTGGAAGGACTGCCCCGAGATGGAGCTGCCCGAGGACGCCAAGGCGACCCGCGGCAAGGCGGCTGCGCACGCCGAGGAGACCGCCGCCGAGCAGGACGGAGAGCTGCACTGAACGGCACGAAGGGGGGCCGTGGCCGCAGGATCGTCCTGTGGCGGCACGGCCAGACCGCCTGGAATCTGGAGCGCCGCTTCCAGGGCTCCACGGACATCGAGCTGACCGAGGCGGGCGTCGAGCAGGCCCGCCGCGCCGCGCGGCTGCTCGCCGCCCTGCAGCCGGACGCGATCATCGCTTCGGACCTCCAGCGGGCGGTGCGGACGGCCGCCGAGCTGTCGGCCGTCACACGCCTGGACGTGACGCACTACGAGGCGCTGCGCGAGACGTACGCGGGTGCCTGGCAGGGGCTGACCCACGAGGAGATCGTGGCGCAGTACGCCGAGCAGTACGCCGCCTGGAAGCGCGGCGAGCCGGTGCGCCGCGGCGGTGGTGAGCTGGAGACCGAGGTCGCGGACCGTGCGGCGCCGGTCGTGCGGCTGGCCGCCGACAAGCTGCCCGACGGCGGCACCCTGGTCGTGGTCAGTCACGGCGGCACGATCCGTACGACGATCGGGCGGCTGCTGGGCCTGGAGCCGCACCACTGGGAGGGCCTGGGCGGCCTGTCGAACTGCTGCTGGTCCGTCCTGGGGGAGGGCGCCCGTGGCTGGCGTCTGCTGGAGCACAACGCCGGCACGCTTCCCGAGCCGGTGCTGGGCGACGACGACTGACCCCGCGGGCCGGTCCGCGGCGGC
The DNA here is from genome assembly GCF_020024005.1 of Streptomyces purpurogeneiscleroticus. NCBI lineage: Bacteria > Bacillati > Actinomycetota > Actinomycetes > Kitasatosporales > Streptomycetaceae > Streptomyces > Streptomyces purpurogeneiscleroticus. Next base: position 7,455 of record NZ_NHSG01000134.1, on the reverse strand, counting down.
TCTCCGGGGGCCGTCCGGCGGCCGGCCGGACCCGGATTTCACATCTGGGCAGGTCGCAGGCTAAAGTTCTTCTTGTTCGCGGCGCCGCCGGGGGAAACCCGGAGGAGCGGAACAAGACCCGGGGCTATAGCTCAGTTGGTAGAGCGCCTGCATGGCATGCAGGAGGTCAGGAGTTCAATTCTCCTTAGCTCCACAACCCGGATGATCCCGCCCTCTGGCGGAGACGGAGAGAATGTTCTCCGCCTCACCAGGAGGCGGGATCACTGCTGTTTCGGGGCTTTCGGGGCGCGTGCGTCGCTGTGCGCGCCGGGGTGAGCGCCCGCGCAACGCCTCGTGCTCGGCTGCGCGGCGGTAGCGGGCAGCCCGTCCGTGTGCGTAGGGCTGCGGGCCTGACCTGGTCGGTGGTCCGTGGCAGAATCGGACGGCGCCGGCAGGGGAGGAGAGAACGCGATGCCCACGAGCATCATCGAGGAGGTCCGCGACCTGCTCGGCGTGGCCACCTCCGCACTGCAATGCCCGTCCTGCGGCTCGCCTCACGTGGCGCAGATGCTGGGTGACAACGGCGGCGTATCGTTCGTCTGCACGGCCTGCGGCCACAGCTGGAGCTGACTGATGGGGGCACACAGCCGGAAGTGCGACTGGTGCGGCAGCGGTACGCCTGTCGTGCGCGACATGGAGCCGCTGAACCCCGAATTCCAGTACTGGTGCGAGGAATGCGCCCGGGCGCTGATCATAAAAGGCGACCCCATCGAGACCTACCGTGAGCTGGACGGCGAGCCCATCTACGGCCGCCTGCTCGATGAACACTGCACGCTGAAGCGTTTCTACTCCTTCGCCACCGCCTGAGAACCGGCCCTGTTCCCCGGGCCGCTGAGAGGCCGTCACCCCCACCTCGTGAGGCGCACAACCGCGCCCGAGAACGTCCGCCGCTCCCTGAATAACCGTTTCTCCACAACCTCGGCGCATTTTCCGCTTCCTGAGCTACTTTCAGTTCTGACGCCCCGGACCGGACCGGTCCGCTCCTCTATATGTGTTCTGCGGATGATTGGCCGGAAAATTCATGAGAGAGGTGGAACTCCGGTCGTACCGTGAGGCGTTGTAGGACTCAGAGCTGCCGCCGCGGAACGGTCGGCGGCACGGGGGGAAGCGACGGGGGTCGCAAGTGACAGACACAGTTGTGGGGGACGCACCGCAGATCGAGACCATCGCGGAGCGGGACGGACAGGCCACTGCGGCCGGACTCACGCCGTTCGTCGACGCGTTGCGCGTGCCGCCTGTCATCAAGCCGGGCCGCGCGGAAGCCCTGCGCGGCATCACCATCGAGCAGAAGACCAGCTGGGTACGGCTGCACTCCCAGCTGCCGCCCACCAAAGTGTGGGCGTACGAAGGACACTTCCCGGGCCCGACCATCGAGGTGCGCCGCGGCCGGCGCCTCCGGGTGTCCTGGACGAACCGCATCACGGGCACCTTCCCGGTCACTGCCGTGGAAGTGGCGGCGACGCCCGAGGTGCCCACGCCGCTGAACGAACCGGGCCGCGGCGGGGCCGAGCCCCTCGCCGGCGTGTCCGCCCTCCCGCCCTGGCTGGTCACTCACCTGCACGGCGCGGTGACCGGCGGCGGCAACGACGGCTGGTCGGAGAACGCGGTCTCGCCCGGTGACGCGCAGCTCTCGGAGTATCCCAACGACCACCGCGCGACGACGTGGTGGTACCACGACCACGCCATGGACATCACCCGGTGGAACGTCTTCTCGGGCCTGGCCGGGATGTATCTCGTGCGGGACGACGAGGAGGACGCGCTCCGGCTCCCCTCGGGCGGGCGGGAGATCCCGCTCATCATCCAGGACCGCAACCTCGACACGGACGCCGAAGGCCGGCTGACCGGCCGGCTGCTCCACAAGACCCTGATCGTCGGCAAGGACAACGACGGCAAGAACATCACCATCCCGTTCTCGGGCCCCTACACGCTCGTGAACGGCACGATCTGGCCCCACTTGGACGTCGACGCCAGGTGGTACCGCTTCCGCTTGCTCAACGCCTCCAACGCCCGGACGTACGCCCTGCAGCTGGTGGACGAGGAGACGGGCCGCCCCGTCACCGGCGCGGTGCATCAGATCGGGTCGGACGGCGGCCTGCTGCCGCGGCCGCTGCCCGTCGACGGGACCCTGTCGGTGGCCGCGGCCGAGCGGATGGATCTGCTGATCGACTTTGGCCGGCTGCGCGGGCGGCGGCTGCGCCTGGTCAACGCCGCGGCGGGCGTGGCGTACCCGCAGGTGATGCAGTTCCGGGTCGGTTCGAAGAAGGTGGCTGATTCCTTCGTCCTGCCCGCGGTGATCTCGCCGACGTTCGAGCGGATCACCCACGACACCGCGCCGAAGCACGAGCACCGCCTGATAGCGCTCACCCCGCCGGGCCCGATCGGCAACGGCCACCCGGAGATGTGGGAGCTGCACAAGGTCGACCCGGCGGACGTCACCATCCCGTCCGAGGGGATCATCCAGGTCAAGGGGGCCGACGGCACGACGCGTACGTACCGGCGCGGTGCCCGGATGTTCGACGACGCCCTCGGTTTCATGGTCCGGCACGACGACTGGGAGCAGTGGAGTTTCCTGAACCTCGGCGGTGCGGGCATGCATCCGATGCACATCCACCTGATCGACTTCCAGGTGCTCAGCCGCGACCGGTATCCGGCGGTGCCGGACAGTCCGTACGACAACGCGCTCGGGGGCACCCGCAGCCCTCTGGAGTACGGCGGCCAGGCGCCGATAGCCCCCGGTGATCAGGGCTGGAAGGACGTCATACAGGTGCCGCCGGGGCAGATGGTGAAGGTGATCGGCCGGTTCCACGGCGCCAAGGGCCGCTTCATGTACCACTGCCATCTGCTGGAACACGAGGACATGGGGATGATGCGTCCGTTCGTGGTGATGCCTCCGGAGGTGCTGGCGTTCCATCACCAGCACCCCGGTGGTGGTCACGGCCATCCGGGCGGTGGCCACGACCACGGCGAGCACTGACACCGGACGCACTGACGTCGGACGTACTGACATTGGGCGCGCCGGTCCGGCGCAGGTGGGCGGCGGTCAGCAGCAAGAGCGCGACACCGGCGATCGGGTAGACGCCCGAGAGCAGCATCTGGCCGCCGTTCTGGTGCAGTTCCGCGTGGCTGTGCGGGCGGTGCGGTACCCACCACAGGGCGAAGGAGGCGAAGAGCAGTCCGAGGCATCCGGTGGCGGTCCACAGCCGGCGGCCCGCCCGGGTGACCCGGCCGCCGCGGCGCACCGCCTCGGTGCCGAGCAGGATCAACATCGGTACGGCCCACACCCAGTGGTGCGACCAGGAGATCGGACTGACCAGCAGTGCGGTGGTGGCGCAGACCACGGCCGCCCAGGCGCGCTCGCCGCGCAGCAGGGCGGTGGTGGCGAGGGCCAGCCCCGCGATCGCCGCCACGGCCGCGGCGGCGGGCCACCACAGTCCGGTGTCGGGGGTGTGCAGCAGCCGGGCGAGGACGCCGCGCAGCGACTGGTTGGCGGTGATCTCCACGTCGCCCGGCCGGTCGGAGGCGAAGACGATCTCGGTCCAGAAGCGGACCGAGTCACGGGGCAGGACCAGGGCGGAGAGGAGGACGGTGCCGAGGAAGGACAGGACCGCGACGCACGCCTGGCGCAGCCAGGGGTTCCAGATGCCGCGCAGCCCCTGTCCGGGCTCGTACAGCCGGCGGGCGCGCAGCAGTCCGGCCAGCGCGAGCCACACGGCGAAGAGGGCGGGGGTGAGCTTGATCCCGGCGGCGATGCCGATGCCGATGCCTGCCCAGCGGTTGCTGTCCCGGCGGGTGAGGTCCCAGAGCACGAGGACGGCGAGAAGGAGATTGATCTGCCCGTAGCGCAGCGTGGTCCACACGGGCTCGCACCAGACCAGCAGTGCGGAGAGAGCGAGCATCGCGGTGGCCTGCTGTGCCCGCGGGGCGCGCTTCCCGTGTGCGAGCGAGGGCAGGCCGGTCAGGCGCAGGGTGAGGTGCACCACGGCGACCAGGAGCAGCAGGTTGCCGAGCGTGGCGAGCGTGCGCATCTCCGGTACGCCGAGGAAGGTCAGCGGCAGGAAGAGCAGCGAGGCGAAGGGCGGGTAGGTGTTGGGCAGCCGCGCGGAGGTGGCCAGCATGTCGTAGAGGTCGCCGCCGGTGCGGGCGGTCCAGCCCTCGGCGCGGTAGACCATGAGGTCGAGCATGGTCACGCCGGCCAGTCGCTGGGCGATCCAGAAGGCCGTGAAGGACACCGCACAGGCCAGTGCGGCCGCCAGCACGCGGCGGCGGGAGACGCCCTCGTGGGAGAACGGGCCGCGGCGTCCGACGGGCTGGTCGAGCTTCAGCGCGGTCACGTCCAGGCCCCCGGTTTCCTTCGAGCACGGATTGTCGACAGTACCTCTGCCGCATGCCTCGCCGAGGGTGTTGCCGGGTGCGTCGCGGCTGCCGCTCCGGCGCATCGGAGGGCGCCGGCAGGCTGTCGCCGGGGGACCCGGGAAAGCGATTTGGCAGAAGCCCGGGGAGGCCGTGTAATGTAGTCGATGTCGCCGCGAGGGAAACCCCCGAGGAAAACTTCCGGAGACGACAACAGAACACGGGGCTATAGCTCAGTTGGTAGAGCGCCTGCATGGCATGCAGGAGGTCAGGAGTTCAATTCTCCTTAGCTCCACAGTGATCAGAGGGCCCGTCCGAAGAGGACGGGCCCTCTGTCGTGTGCTGCCGGGGCCGCGGACAAGGGGCGGGGCATGCGCACCGCCGGCGTCAGGGTTTCTCGAGTCGGAGTGCCAGGGCGGGGCAGCGGCGTACGGCGCGCTGCGCGCGGGCCCGCAGCGCGCCCGGCAGTACCTCATCGGACAGTACGGGGAAGCCGTCCCGGTCGAGCCGTACGGCCTCGGGCAGCAGCCCCGCGCACAGCCCGTGCCCCTCGCACAGCGTCCAGTCCACCGCCAGCCGCTCCCCGGCGGGAGCGGCGGCCCCGGGGCCCTCTGCGGCGCCGTTCGCCGCACCTGCGTCCTCCTCGGGCGGTAGGGGCAGCAGCTCGGCCGTGGGCCGCCCGCAGCCGTCGCCCAGGACGTGCGCGGCCAGGTCGTCGGGGAACGCGGCGAGCGCGGAGAGCACGAACCGTGCCGCGCCGTCGGGGTGTTTGCACGCACCCCGCCCCCGTACGCCGCGTGCGCTCTCCCGTACCGCCTCCAAGGCCGGCTGCCCGCCGCCGCCCAGCGCGTCCGCGAACATCTCCGCGAGCGATGGCAGCCCCAGCCGGCAGGGGCCGCACTGCCCTGCCGACTCCGCCGCCAGCCACCGCGCGATCCGCAGCGCCTCGCCCAGCGGACACGTCCGCGTGGACAGCGGCAGCACCGCCCCGGCGCCCAGCGCCCCACCCCGGGCCGCCAGCGCCTCGCGCGAGAGCGGTGTCCCGTATGCGGTGGCCGCGTCCAGCCAGGCGCCGTGGTAGCCGCCGACCAGTACGCCGGACGGTGCCGGCTCCGCGCCGCACGCCTGCAGTACGTACGGCAGCGGCACTCCGGAGGGGGCCTCGACGACGGCGGGGGCGGGGACCGCGCCGGAGACGGTCAGCAGGATCGTGCCCGGTTCGCCGGGGAGACCCGTGGAGGCGTAGCGGTCGGGGCCGAGACGGGCGGCAACGGCGAGTTGGGCGAAGGTCTCCGCGTTGGAGAGCAGCGTGGGCGCGCCGCCCAGGCCCGATTCGGCGGCCCGTGCCCGGCGGCCCGGCGGTACCGGAGGCCCGCCCTCGGCGGCCCGGATCAGCGCGGACGCCTCCCCGGACACCAGGCGCTCGGGCGAGCGCACGACCTGTGCGCGCAGCGCACGCCCGCGCCGTCGGCGCCCCAGCCCGCGCTCGGCGAGGGCTTCTCGTACGGAGTTGTCCGTCGTGGCCTTCGTCACGCCGACGACCAGGAGACGTGCGCCGAGCGCCGCGGCGGCCAGCAGCGCGCCGTCCAGGACGAGGTGTGGCGCACGGCACAGCAGCACGGTGTCCTTGCGGCAGGCGGGTTCGCCCTCGCTGCCGTTGACCACGACGACGGGGCGCACCCCGCGCCGGGCAGCGGCTTCCGCGACGGCCGTCAGCTTGCGCGCGAGCGGGAATCCGGCGCCGCCCCGGCCCCGCAGCGCCACGGCCTCGGCGACGGCGGTCAGCTGCTCCCCGGAGAGCGCGGGCAGTGAGCCGTGGAGGAGCAGGTGCCGCTTGCGGTCCAGCCGTTCCGCCTCGTCGAATCCGGCGCACAGTCGCGGCAGCCCGAGTACGCGTACGCCGGGCACATCGGGCAGTGGTCCGCCGCCCGTATACGGGACCAGTGCGGTACTGGTCATGGTGTCCGGCCGTTCGGGGCGTGGGGGAGCGGCGCGCCTTCGGGGGCAGCGCCGGTGGGCCGGGGCTGCACCAGAGTGGGCGGGCCGCCCCGCTCGGGGGCGGCGTCGAAGCCGGCGAAGGGGATGCGTTCCGTGGGCGCCCCGTCCGCTCCGAGGGCGAGCGGAGGCGCGTCCGTGACGTACGGGAGGGTCTCTGTAGGGGCGTCGGGCAGCGCCCAAGAAGGTGGCGTGTCCCGCCCGTTCCTTGGGGGAAGGTCGGCCGCCGCCCCCGTAGGGGCATCCGGAACGGGCCGCGCCCCCGTAGGCCGGCCGTCGCCCGTGGAAGCGCCATCAGAGGCAGCCTCTACGGGCGCTTCCGAGGCGGAGCGTGTGTCCGTACGGCCCGCTGCCCTGTGCAGCGCCTGCTGCCCGTCCCGCTTCCGTGACCGGAAGGGCAGTGAGAACGGCAGTTCCCGCCGCAGCGCGAAGTACGGGAACTCCGCGCACGGGGTGAAGAACAGGCGGGCCAGCAGCGCGGCCATGACCGCCGCAAGGGAGAGCACGTACCCGGTGGTGACCCACCCCGAGGGCGCGCGGCCGGACTTGAGGCCGTGCAGAAGGGCCAGGCACCACGCGGCGTACGCGCTGGTGTGCAGGGCGCGCCAGCGCCCGGAGACGCGTCCGCGTCCGGCGAAGGAGCTGCGCAGTGCGCCGGTCGCGGCGGCCAGCACCATCAGCAGTCCGGCCAGCGTGCCGAACCCGATGAGCGGCGCGGTGCCGGGCGCGACGGGCCCGCTGAGCACCACGGAGGCGAAGGGCAGGAACGCGTCCAAGAACAGGGCGTGCGCCTCGGCCACCTTGACCGCGATGTGCAGCACCAGGAAGCCGAGCGAGGCGGTGGCGAGCGCCCGGTGGATGCCCTGGGCCAGGAGCCTGCTGCGCGGCGCCAGTACGGTGCGGCCGGCCGCGAGCAGGCCCCAGACCACGGCGGCGGTGAGCGAGACGAGCGTGAGCACTCCGGCGGTGTAGTCGAAGAACGCGCGAAAGGCGGGGGCCGCGGCGAGGAGGGGGAGGACCAGTACGGCGCCGGCCCCGGTGGTCAGCGCGGGGCGTGGCCTCTGGAGGCGG
>NZ_NHSG01000133.1:0-17043 GCF_020024005.1 Streptomyces purpurogeneiscleroticus | reverse complement strand
GCTGGGGCTGGGGCTGGGGCTGTGCGTAACCGGACTGGGGCTGCGGCGCGTAGCCGGGCTGCTGCTGGCCGGGCTGTGCGTAGCCGGGCTGCGGCTGCGGCTGGCCGGGCGCCCCGTATGCCGGCATCCCCGGCGTTCCGTACGGCGCCGGGCCGGGCATTCCCGGCATCCCCGGCTGCGCGGGCGGAGACCATTCCGCGGCGACGGGCGTGCCCGGGCGGCCCATCAGGGCCAGGACGGCGATCGAGCCGAGGAGTGCGACGACCACCTGGACACGGGACAGGATCGTCTGGAACGCGGGAGCCTGCCCCAGCTCGAAGAAGTGGCCCCCGGCGAGCAGGGAGACCATGGCGATGAGCGAGGTCGGCAGCAGGACCAGCGCGAGCCCGGTGGTGAAGCCGCGCGCGGACACTCCGCGTGCGACGCAGAGCAGCCCGGCGACCGCCGACATCAGCAGGAACGTGACGGAGTACCAGCCGGGGCCGAGGCTCGTCAGCGCGGAGAGGATGCCGTGGCCCAGGTAGATCACGTCGAGCGAGCCGAGGCCGTCCTGCAGCAGTACGGAAACGTTCCACACCGCGGCGCACAGCGCGACCAGCCCGAACACCACCGCGCCGGTCACCGCGGCGGCGGGGAGCGGCCGCATCGGCGGGTCACTGGGCTGCCGCGTCGGCCAGGCCCGCAGCCCGGCCAGCACCACGATGCAGGAGACCAGGCCGAACAGGATCAGCAGCCCGCTCGTGATGAAGACGCTCAGGAACGTGTCCGTGCTCGTGTCCACCTCGCCGATGAACCAGCGGTTGTCGGTCGTGTGCTGGCCCGTGCTGACGAACACCTGAATCGCGGCGGTGAACGTCAGCGTCGTCGCCACGGCCAGCAGACCGCCGGCCGCCCGCGCCCCGGTGAACGCCGTCCACACCGCGCCCAGCTGCACGGCCAGGAGCCCGATGGCGTACGGGTCGGTGATCGCGCCGTCGGCGTGCGGCCCGAGCCCCGTCCAGGACTCCCACAGTGCCCCGAACCCGTACTCCGCCATGTCCATCGCCAGCCATGTGGCGCTGTTCAGCAGGAAGAGCGTGCAGAACACCCCCGCGGTGATCCGCGCCCCCTTGCTGAGGACCGTAACGTGCGGCATCTTGCCCCCGTCTTTCTTCTGTTTCCTGTTGTGTACTGCCGTGTGCCACGGCCTCGTGCGCGCGGGCAGCGCCCGCACCGTAACGGATCTGTACACCGCGCGCGCCCCGCAAGTACAACTGAAGGACGGGCCCGGCGCCGCACCCGGGCCGCAGGGGGGAGGCGGCATGCGCGCCATCGCGATCGTCGGGGCAGGGCAGGCCGGACTGCAGCTGGCCCACGGGCTGCTCGCCGAGGGGTACGACGTCACCGTGGTGTCGGACCGCACGCCGGAACAGATCCGCGCCGGGCGGGTGATGTCCACCCAGATCATGTTCGGCCCGGCGCTCGGCCTCGAACGTGCGGCGGGCCTGAACGCCTGGGACGGCAAGGCCCCCGGCATCACCGCGCTGCAGGCCACGGTCTGGGACCCGCCGGGCAGGCCCGCGCTGCGGTTCACCGGCCGCTTCGACGAGGAGGCGCAATCCGTCGACCAGCGGGTGAAGATGGCCGACTGGCTCGACCTGTACGAAGCGCGCGGCGGCCGGGTGGAGTACGGCGCCGCCGACGGCAGACGGCTGGCCGCACTGGCCGCCTCGCACGATCTGACCCTGGTGGCCGCGGGCCGCGGTGACCTCGCCCGGCTCTTCCCCCGGGACCGCGCGCGCTCCCCCTACGACCGGCCGCAGCGCTCCCTGGGCTGCATCTACCTGCACGGCGTCGGGCACCGACCGGAGTACCCGGCGCCGCACGCGCGCTCCAATCTCTCGCCCGAGGCCGGGGAGATGTTCGTGATCCCCGCGCTCACCACGGGCGGCCTGTGCGACATCGTGTTCTTCGAAGGCGTGCCGGGCGGCCCGTACGACTGCTGGCAGGACCGGCCGGGGCCCGCCGCCTGCCTCGCGCGCACGCTGGAGCTGCTGCGGCGGTACGCGCCGGCGGAGTACGAGCTGTGCCGGAACGCGGAGCCGACGGACGCGCGCTGCACGCTCTACGGCGCGGTCACGCCGACGGTGCGGCGGCCCGTCGCCAAGGTGGCCACGGGCCGCTATGTCCTGGGCATGGCGGACACCGTCGTCGTCAACGACCCGGTCACCGGCCAGGGTTCGAACAATGCGGCCCGCTGCGCGGCCCGCTATCTCCGCGCCATCAAGGAGCGCGGCACGGCCCCCTTCGACCGGGCCTGGATGGAGCGCACCTTCGACACGTTCTGGGACCACGCGCAGTACGCCACGGAGTTCACCAACACCATGCTCCAGCCTCCCCCGGAGCACGTACAGCGCCTGCTGGCAGCCGCCGCCCGCTGCCCCGCCATCGCCCACCGCTTCGTCAACGGCTACGCCGACCCGGCCGACTTCCGCCACTGGCTCACCGACCCGGAGGCAGCGGCGGCGTACTTGGCGGAAATCCGGGAGCCGTGACGGCCCCCGCCACGAGGCGAGGGCCGCACCCGGGCGTCAGCTGTTGCTCGGGAAGCCCAGGTTGATGCCGCCGTCGGAGGGGTCCGGCCAGCGGGTGGTGACGACCTTGCCGCGGGTGTAGAAGTGCACGCCGTCGTTGCCGTAGATGTGGTGGTCGCCGAAGAGCGAGTCCTTCCAGCCGCCGAAGGAGTGGTAGCCCACCGGGACCGGGATCGGCACGTTCACGCCGACCATGCCGGCCTCGACCTCCAGCTGGAAGCGGCGGGCCGCGCCGCCGTCCCGGGTGAAGATGGCCGTGCCGTTGCCCCACGGCGAGTTGTTCATCAGGGCGATGGCCTCGTCGTACGTGTCGACACGGACGACGGAGAGCACCGGGCCGAAGATCTCGTCGCGGTAGCAGTCCATCTCGGGCGTGACGTTGTCCAGCAGCGAGACGCCGATCCAGTGGCCGTTCTCGTGGCCCTCGACCGTGAAGCCGGTGCCGTCGATCGAGACGGTCGCGCCCTGGGCGGCCGCGCCGGTCACGTACGAGGCGACCTTGTCGCGGTGCACCTTGGTGATCAGCGGGCCCATCTCGGAGGCCGGGTCGTCGCCGGGGCCGATGGTCAGCGCGGCGGCGCGCTCCTTGATCTTCTCGATCAGCGGGTCGGCGGTGTCACCGACGGCGACCACGACGGAGATCGCCATGCAGCGCTCGCCGGCCGAGCCGTACGCGGCGTTGATCGCGGAGTCCGCGGCCAGCTCCAGGTCGGCGTCCGGCAGGACCAGCATGTGGTTCTTCGCGCCGCCGAGCGCCTGCACGCGCTTGCCGTTGGCGGTGCCGGTGGTGTGGATGTACTTGGCGATCGGGGTGGAGCCGACGAAGGAGACCGCGGCGATGTCGGGGTGCTCGAGGATGCGGTCCACGGCGGTCTTGTCACCGTTGACGATGTTCAGCACGCCGTCCGGCAGGCCCGCCTCGGCCGCCAGCTCGGCCAGCTTGAAGGCCGCCGAGGGCACCTTCTCGCTGGGCTTGAGCACGAAGGTGTTGCCGCAGGCGATGGCGATGGGGAACATCCACATCGGGACCATGGCCGGGAAGTTGAAGGGCGTGATGCCCGCGACGACGCCGAGCGACTGGCGGATGGAGGAGACGTCCACACGGGTGGAGACCTGGGTGGACAGCTCGCCCTTGAGCTTCTCGGAGATGCCGCAGGCCAGCTCGACGATCTCCAGGCCGCGGGCCACCTCGCCGAGCGCGTCGGAGTGCACCTTGCCGTGCTCGGCGGTGATCAGCCGAGCGATCTCCTCGCGGTGCGCGTCGACCAGCTCGCGGTACTTGAAGAGGACCGCCGTGCGCTTGGCGAGCGAGCTGGTGCCCCAGGTGCGGAACGCCTCCTTGGCGGTGGCCACCGCGGTGTCGACCTCATCGACGGAGGCGAAGGGGACCTGCTTCTCCTGGGCGCCGGTGGCGGGGTTGTAGACCGGACCGAAGTTGCCGGAGGTGCCCTCGACGGGCTTGCCGCCGATCCAGTGGCTGAGGGTCTTCATGTGCGGGGCCTTTCTGGGGACGAAAGCTTCAGCGGAGGTCAGAGGTGGCGGCGGCGTCCGGCCGCCTGGCGGTCGTACTCCTCGCGGGCGAGCAGCGCCGCCTCGCGCGTCGCGGTCTCGGCAACGGGAACATCCCACCAGGCTTGTGCCGCGGGCGCGCCCGGCACAGTGTCAGCCGTTTCGGTCTCGACATAGACACATGTGGGGCGGTCCGAGGCGCGGGCCGCGGCGAGCGCGGACCGCAGCTCGGCCACGGTCGCGGCGCGGATCACGTCCATGCCCAGCGAGGCCGCGTTCGCCGCGAGGTCCACCGGGAGCGGCTCGCCCGTGTACGTGCCGTCCTTGGCGCGGAAGCGGTAGGCCGTGCCGAAGCGCTCGGCGCCGGTCTCCTCGGAGAGGCCGCCGATGGAGGCGTAGCCGTGGTTCTGGATGAGGACCACGTTGATGTTGATGCCTTCCTGGACCGCCGTGACGATCTCGGTGGGCATCATCAGATACGTGCCGTCGCCGACCAGCGACCACACCGGGCGGTCCGGGGCGGCCATCCGGACGCCGATCGCGGCCGGGATCTCGTACCCCATGCAGGAGTAGCCGTACTCCAGGTGGTACTGGCGGCGGGACCGGGCGCGCCACAGTTTGTGCAGGTCGCCGGGGAGCGAGCCGGCCGCATTGATGATCACGTCGTCGTCGCCGACGGTCGCGTCCAGCAGCCCGAGCAGCTGCGTCTGGCTGGGCCGCGCGCCCTCCGCACCGGTCTGGTACGCCGCGTCGACCAGCAGTTCCCACTCGGTCTTGGCGGCGCCGTACGCCTCCTCGTACGCCTTCTCCACGCGGTGCCCGCCGAGCTCGCGGGTCAGCGCCTCCAGGCCCGCGCGGGCGTCGGCGATCAGGGAGAGCGCGCCGAGCTTGTGGGAGTCGAACGAGGCGATGTTGAGGTTCACGAAGCGCACGCCGGGGCGGGCGAAGAGCGTCGCGGAGGCGGTGGTGAAGTCGGTGTAGCGGGTGCCGACGCCGATGATCAGGTCCGCCTCGCGGGCCAGCGCGTCCGCGGTCGCGGTGCCGGTGTGCCCGATGCCGCCCACGTCCGCGGGGTGGTCGTACCGCAGCGAGCCCTTGCCGGCCTGGGTCGAGGCGACCGGGATGCCCGTGGCCTCGGCGAAGGCGCGCAGCGCCTCCTCTGCCTCGGCGTGGTGGACGCCGCCGCCCGCGATCAGCAGCGGGCGCTCGGCGGAGCGGATGGCGTGCACGGCCTCGGCGAGCGCGCCGGCGTCCGGCTGCGGCCGGGTGACGTGCCAGACCCGGTCGGCGAAGAACTCCTCGGGCCAGTCGAACGCCTCGGCCTGCACGTCCTGCGGCAGCGCCAGGGTGACCGCACCGGTCTCGACCGGGTCGGCCAGCACCCGCATGGCCTGCAGGGCCGCCGGGATCAGCGCCTCGGGACGGGTGACCCGGTCGAAGTAGCGGGAGACCGGGCGCAGCGCGTCGTTGACGGAGACGTCGCCCGCATACGGGACTTCGAGCTGCTGGAGCACGGGCTCGGCCGGGCGGGTGGCGAAGGTGTCGCCGGGCAGCAGCAGCACCGGAAGGCGGTTGACCGTGGCCAGGGCTGCGCCGGTGACGAGGTTGGTGGCGCCGGGGCCGATGGAGGTCGTGACGGCCTGCGCGGAGAGCCGGTCGGACTGGCGGGCGTACCCCACGGCGGCGTGCACCATGGCCTGCTCGTTGCGGCCCTGGAGGTAGGGCATCCCCGGCGACTCGGGGGCGGCCCCCCGCTCGTATCCCGCGGGCTGCGACTCCAGCAGCGCCTGGCCGAGTCCGGCGACGTTGCCGTGGCCGAAGATGCCCCAGGTGGCGGCGATGAGACGGTGCCGTACGCCGTCCCGCTCGGTGTACTGGTGCGCGAGGAATTCGACCAGGGCCTGCGCGACCGTGAGGCGGCGCGTCGTCGGGGCGGTCATCGGGCTTCTCCTGCGGGTGCGCTGTAGAGGGGGAGGCGGGGGTCGACGGGCTGCTCGGGCCACGTACCGCGGATCCAGCCGTGGTCCGGGTGGTCGCAGATCAGCCATTCACGGGCCTCGCCGGGGCCCGCCATGACGTTGAGGTAGTACATGTCGTGGCCGGGCGCGGCGATGGACGGGCCGTGCCAGCCGTCGGGGATGAGGACGACGTCGCCGCCGCGGACCTCGGCGAGCACGTCCGTGTTCTGTCCGTGTCCGGAGGGGCTCACGCGCTGGTACCCGAGGCCGGGCCTGCCGTTCGCCTCGGCGATCTCGAAGTAGTAGATCTCCTCCAGCTCGGACTCCTCGCCGGGCCGGCACTCGTCGTGCTTGTGCGGCGGATACGAGGACCAGTTGCCGCCCGGGGTGATCACCTCGACGGCGATGAGCTTGTCGCATTCGAAACCGTAGTCATCATCGCCTCCGGCGGGGGCCGCGGCGCCGAAGTTGTTGACCTGGCGCGAGCAGTTGCCCGTACCCCGCAGCTCGACGGGGACGGACGAGGCGGGGCCGTACCGGGCGGGAAGGCGCCGCGAGCAGCGGGCGCCGGTGAGCGCGAAGCGGCCGCCGGACTCGCTGGCGATCCCCACATGCGCGTCGCGCGGGACGTACGCGAAGTCCGTGACGCCGCTGAACACGCTGTCCCGGCCGGTCAGCGCGAACTCCTCGCCGGTGGGGGCACCTCCCGGGCCGTTAGGCCCAGGGGGATCGACTGCCACCGTGCAGCCGCCGGAGAGCGGCAGCACGATCCACTCGCTCTCGCCGGTCGCGAAGGAGTGGTGACCGCCGGGCGGGAGCTCCAGCACGCGGAGGGAGGAGTATCCCCAGCCCGCGTTCTTGGGATGGATGTCGAGGGCGTACGGACCGTCGGCGGCGGTGCCCGCCGGGCGGTGGAAGGTGGATTCGGCGTTCATGACGTCAAGTCTCCTACTGAACACTGACGGTGACAGGACCCTGTGGACAACTTCCGCGTCAACCGCGGCTACAGGAGGCTGACGGCGGTATCCACAGCCCCCGCCACGTCCCCGTCGACGGGGTAGAGCAGCGAGCGTCCGGCGACCAGTCCCTGCACGGTCGGCAGGTGCAGGGCCTTGCGCCACTTCTCGTACGTCGCGTCCTGGTCGGCGGCCGAGATGTCGCCGCCGAGCAGCACCGTCGGCAGCGTGGAGGTCTCGCAGACCTGCGCCATGTCGTCGGGGTCCTCGGTGACCGGCAGCTTGAGCCAGGTGTACGCGGAGGTGCCGCCGAGCCCGGAGGCAATGGCGACGGACTTGGTCACGGCCTCGGCGCTCAGGTCGTTCTTCACCTTGCCGTCGACCCGGCGGGAGATGAACGGCTCGACGAAGAGCGGCAGTTCCCGCTCGGCCATGGCGTCGATGGCGCGCGCCGTGGACTCCATGGTGTCCAGCGACCCGGCGTCGTCGTAGTCGATGCGCAGCAGCAGCTTGCCGCAGTCGAAGCGGAGCCGGGCGATGTCCTGCGGGCGGTGGCCGGTGAACCGGTCGTCCATCTCGAAGGACGCGCCGGCGAGGCCGCCGCGGTTCATCGAGCCCATGACGACCTTGTTCTCCAGCGCCCCCATGAGGAGCAGGTCCTCCAGGATGTCGGCGGTGCCGAGCACGCCGTCCACGCCGGGCCGGGAGAGCGCGAGCGAGAGCCGTTCCAGCAGGTCGAAGCGGTCCGCCATGGCCAGCTTGTGGTCGCCGACGGCCAGCGCGCCGCGCGCGGGGTGGTCGGCGGCGACGATCATCAGCCGGCCGCTGTCGCCGATGAGGGGGCGGCGGGTGCGGCGGGCCGCGGCTTCCGCGACGGCTTCGGGGTGCCGGGCCCGCAGCCGCACGAGGTCGGAGAGCGGTGTGGTCAAGGCGTAACTCACCTTCTTGAGCGCCCGCGATGTCCACGCGGGCGGTGTGCGGCGGTGGTTTCAGCGCTCCGCGAGGAACGCTTCGACCTCGGTGGCGGTCGGCATGGCCGAGGAGCAGGCCAGGCGGGCGGCGACGATGGCGCCGGCGGCGTTGGCGTACCGCATCATCGGTTCGAGCTCCCAGCCGGAGAGCAGGCCGTGCACGAGGGCGCCGCCGAAGGAGTCGCCCGCGCCGAGGCCGTTGACGACCTCGACCGGGGTGGGCGGGACCTCGGCGGTGCGGCCGTCGCGGTGCACGGCGAGCACGCCCTTGGGGCCCTGCTTGATGACGGCCAGCTCGACACCCATGTCCAGCAGCGCCTGGGCGCACGCCTTCGGGTCGCGCAGGCCGGTGGCGACCTCCGCCTCGTCGACGTTGCCGACCGCGACGGTGGCGTGCGCCAGCGCCGCTTCGTAGTACGGACGGGCGTTGGCCATCGCCTGCGGACCGGTCTCGCCGCCGTCACCGGAGGCGCCGCCCTGGCCGCCCCAGAACATCGGCCGCCAGTCCAGGTCGAAGACGGTGGTGCCGGACTTGCCGCGCGCCTCCAGGGCGGCGAGCGTCGCGGAGCGGCTGGGCTCCTCGCACAGGCCGGTGCCGGTGATCCAGAAGACCCTGGCGGCCCGGATCGCGTCCTGGTCCAGCTCCTCGGGACGGATGACCAGGTCGGGGGCCTTGGGGCGACGGTAGAAGTACAGCGGGAAGTCGTCCGGCGGGAAGATCTCGCAGAAGGTGACCGGGGTCGGGTACTGCGCGACGGGGGTCACCCAACGGTCGTCCACGCCGAACTCGCGCAGCGCCTTGTGGATGTACGTGCCGAAGGGGTCGGCACCGGTACGGCTGATCACGGCGGTGCGGCGGCCCTGGCGCGCCGCGGCGACCGCGACGTTGGTGGCCGAGCCGCCCAGGAACTTCCCGAACGTCTCCACATCGGCCAGCGAGACGCCGGTCTGCAGCGGGTAAATGTCCACCCCGATGCGGCCCATGGTGATCAGGTCAAAGCTGCCGGTGTCGGTCGGCTCGGTCATGTGCGCCCCTTCGATTCCGCCGGTACCTGCTGTCGGCTCCGGCCAGGTCGGCTCCGACCACAGGTCTAACGGGGCGACTCATACCCTGTCAACAGTTTGTCCTTACATTCTGACGTCAACGATGCGATGATGGCCGAGTCACCGCGGGTTACAAAGTCCTTAAGTCCTTATGTCAGGACGAAGTCTTGACAGGCTCGGCAGGCCGATGAAGGCTGTGCCACCACAACCCCACCCCGTCCCTTCCCGGTCACCGCCGACCGGTGAGAGGAGAGCCGCACCATGCCCGTACCCAGCGCAGATGTGCCCCGTCTGGACCGGCTCCGCGTCGGATCGGCCCCCGATTCCTGGGGCGTCTGGTTCCCCGAGGACGACCAGCAGGTCCCTTGGGAACGCTTCCTGGACGAGGTCAGCGAGGCCGGTTACGAATGGATCGAACTGGGGCCTTACGGCTACCTCCCCACCGACCCTGCCGTACTCCACGGCGAGATCGCCAAGCGTGACCTGAAGGTGTCGGCCGGCACGATCTTCACCTCGATGCACCGCGGCCCCGAGAACTGGGACGCGACCTGGCAGCACGTGAGCGAGGTCGCCACGCTGACCAAGGCGATGGACGCGAAGCACCTCGTCGTGATTCCGTCCTTCTGGCGCGACGACAAGACCGCCGAGCTGATCGAGCCGAGCGAGCTGACCACCGAGCAGTGGAAGCACCTCACCGGCGGCATGGAGCGGCTGGCGAAGCAGGTACGCGACGAGTTCGGCCTGGACATCGTCGTGCACCCGCACGCGGACACCCACATCGACACCGAGGAGCACGTCGAGCGCTTCCTCGACGGCACGGACTCCTCGCTGGTCAACCTCTGCCTGGACACCGGCCATTACGCCTACTGCGGTGGCGACAGCGTCAAGCTGATCAAGACGTACGGCGAGCGGATCGGCTACCTCCACCTCAAGCAGGTCGACCCCGACATCCTCGCCGACGTACAGGCCAGCGGCACCCCCTTCGGGCCCGCCGTGAAGCAGGGCGTGATGTGCGAGCCGCCGCTCGGCGTGCCCGCCCTGCCGCCCGTCCTGGAGGCCGCGCAGGCCCTGGACGTGGACCTCTTCGCCATCGTCGAGCAGGACATGTACCCCTGCCCGCCCACCCGGCCGTACCCGATCGCCGAGCGCACCCGCCGCTTCCTGCGCTCCTGCGGCGCGTAACGCCGCGCAACTCCCTCACCCCGCACGAAAGACGAGGAGCACGAACCATGACGCAGCACGGAACGCTCGGGGTCGCGGTCATCGGCACCGGCCGGATGGGCTCGGACCACGTACGCCGCATCAACGACGTCATCAGTGGCGCGCGGGTCGCCGCCGTGGTGGACATCGACGCCGCCCGGGTGAAGGCCATCGCCGACGGCATCGAGGGGTGTACCCCGTACACCGACCCGGCTGCCGCGATGGACGACCCGGCGGTCGACGCCGTACTGATCGCCTCCCCCGGCCCGGCCCACGAGGCCACGCTGCTCGCCGCGTTCGAGCGGGACCTGCCGGTGCTGTGCGAGAAGCCGCTCACCCCGGATGCCGAGTCCGCGCTCCGTGTCCTGAAGGCCGAGGAACAGCTGGGCCACCGCCGCGTACAGGTCGGCTTCATGCGCCGCTACGACGCGGAGTACATGAAGCTCAAGGCGCAGCTGGACCAGGGCGCGTACGGGCGGCCGCTGATGCTGCACAACAAGCACCGCAACCCGAACTGCCCGCCCGGGTTCACCAACGCGATGATGATCAACGACTCGGCCGTGCACGAGATCGACGTCACCCGCTGGCTGCTGGACGAGGAGATCACCTCCGTCCGCGTGCTGTTCCCGAAGCCCACCGACAAGGCCCCCGAGGGCCTGAGCGACCCGCAGCTCATCCTCTTCGAGACCGCCTCCGGCCAGATCGTGGACACCGAGCTGTTCGTCAACTGCGGCTTCGGCTACCAGGTGATGTGCGAGGCGGTCTGCACCGACGGCACCGCCCGCATCGGCGACAACCACGGCGTCTTCGCCAACACCACCACCGGCTGGGGCGGCGCCATCGACCCCGGCTTCGAGGACCGCTTCGCCGACGCCTACGACCGCCAGGTCCAGCGCTGGGTGGACGCCACCCGCCGCGGCGAGGTCGAGGGCCCGAGCGTCTGGGACGGCTACGCCGCGGCCGCGGTCTGCGAGGCCGGCGTGCGCGCCCAGGAGACGGGCGAGCGCGTCACCGTGGAACTGGCCGAGCGCCCCGCCCTGTACCGCTAGCACTCCGGGTCCCGGACTTCTCCCTGTACTTCGAAAGGCTGCCCCTCCCGTGAAGATCGCCCTTGACCCGTACATGTTCCGGAACGTCCCGCTGCTCGAACTCCCCGGCCTCGTCGCCGAACTGGGCTTCGAGTGGATCGAGCTGTCGCCGCGCGAGGACTTCAACCCGTTCTTCCTGCACCCCCGTGTGGACGACGGCACCGTGCAGAAGTTCCGCAAGGAGCTGAGCGCGGCGGGCGTCGGCATCTCCTCCGTCCTCCCGCTGTACAAGTGGTCCTCGCCGGACGAGGACGAGCGCCAGGCCGCCGTCCGGTACTGGAAGCGGGCCATCCGTATCACCGCCGACCTCGGCGTCTCCGCGATGAACTCGGAGTTCAACGGCCGCCCCGAGAAGGCCGACCGCAGCGAGGGGCAGTTCTGGCGCTCCCTGGAGGAGCTGCTGCCGGTCTTCGAGCGGGAGGGCATCACGCTCGCCCTGGAACCGCACCCGGACGACTTCATCGAGGACGGCCACGCCGCCGTCGACATGATCCGCGGCATCAACAGCCCGCTGGTGTCCTTCTTGTACTGCGCGCCGCACACCTTCCATCAGGGCAACGACGCGCCGGGCATCCTGAAGCACGCGGGCGACCTCACCACCGCCGTCCACCTGGCCGACTCCTTCGACCACACCGGCTCCTCCGGGCTGCGCTACATCGTCAACCCGCCGGGCTCGGCCGTACGGATCCACCAGCACCTGGACATCGGCCAGGGCGAGGTCGACTTCGACGAGCTCTTCCGGGAGCTGGCCGCCAACGGCTTCGACGGCACGCTGGTCTCCTCGGTCTTCGCCTGGGAGGAGCGGGCGAAGGAGTCCTCCCGCTTCATGCGGAAGACGATCGGCGAGTACGTCAACCAGTACTGGGGCTGACCATGACCGCCCCGACCAGACCGGACACCGCCGTGCGCGAGGAGAGCCCCGAGAGCCTCCGCACGGCCGGCAAGAAGGCCCGGCGCTTCATCGTCGGCATCGCTGCCATCGCCGCCATCGGCGGCGCCCTGTTCGGCTACGACACCGGAGTCGTCTCCGGCGCCCTCCCCTTCATGGAGGAGCACTTCGGCCTCACCTCCCTCGGGGAAGGCGTCATCACCAGCGCGCTGCTGATCGGCGCGGCCTTCGGCTCGCTGGCCGGCGGCCGCATGTCGGACCGGCTCGGCCGCCGCAACAGCCTGCTGTGGGCGGGCGCGGTGTTCATCGGGGGCGCGATAGCCGTCGCGCTCGCGCCCTCGGTGGCCTTCATGGTGGTGGCGCGCTTCGTCCTCGGGCTCGCCGTGGGCAGCGCGTCCGTCATCACCCCGCTGTACCTGTCGGAGATCGCGCCACCGCACATACGGGGGCGGCTGGTCTCCTTCAACTCCCTGATGATCGTCAGCGGCCAGCTGCTGGCGTACCTCATCAACGCGGTGCTCGCGCACTGGGAGGCGTGGCGCTGGATGCTCGGCCTCGCCGCGCTGCCCGCCGTCGCCCTCTTCATCGGCCTGTTCTTCCTGCCGGACACCCCGCGCTGGTACATCAGCAAGGGACGCACGGACGAAGCGGGTGCCGTCCTGCGGCGTACCCTGCCGGCCGCTGAAGTGGACGACGAGCTGGCCCGCATCGAGCAGGCCCGCGCCCTGGAGGAGAACGCCCAGCGCGGCGCCTGGCAGGAACTGCGCACCCCCTGGGTGCGCCGCATCCTCCTGGTCGGCATCGGCCTGTCGATCGTCCAGCAGATCACCGGCGTCAACGCGGTCATCTACTTCGCCCCGAAGATCCTGCTGACCACCGGGCTGGGCACGAACGCCGCGATCACCGCGACCATCGCGGTCGGCGCGATCTCCGTGCTCGCCACCGGGATCGGCATGTCACTGATCGACAAGGTCGGCCGCCGCCCGATGCTGATCTGGGGCCTGACGGGCATGACCGTCTCCCTGGCCCTGCTCGGCGCGTCCTTCCACCTCCCGCAGTCCACCGGCGTCAGCTACCTGGTGCTCGGCCTGATGGTGCTCTACATGGCCTTCATGCAGGCCACGCTGAACACCGGGGTGTGGCTGCTGCTCGCCGAGATGTTCCCCCTGAAGGTGCGGGGACTGGCCATGGGCGCGGCGGTGTTCGTGATGTGGCTCGTCAACTTCGGAGTGGCGCTGCTCTTCCCGGTGCTGCTGGACGCGGCCGGCGCCGCCCTCACGTTCTGGCTCTTCGGCGTCATGTGCGTGCTGTCGCTGGTCTTCTGCAAGCGGTACGCGCCGGAGACCAAGGGCATGGCCCTGGAGGACCTGGAACACGAGCTGCGCAAGGCCGCGGCGGGGGCGTGACCAGGGGGACCGCGGGGTGAGAAGGGCCGGGCGAGGCGATCGCCCGGCCCTTCTGCGTACGCGTTCCCGGTACGGGTTTTCCGTACAGGGACGCCCTTCTCCGTACGGCAACGGCCGTCCGGGCCGCGTCACCGTCGTCACCATTACGCGGGTCTTCCGTCACAGGCCGTCAACAGCCTGACCCCGCTGCTCAAGGACGTCGTTGCACCGGGCACAGGGTGAGTGATCGCCACGCCGTACGCAGTTCCCCCGCGGGCTCTTTTGGAGCCGCCCTGCGTGCGGCCGAGGGAGGTGCGCAGAACATGACCGACCGGAGGCTCTGGTCGTACAAGGAGATCGCCGCACACATCCGGGTCCAGCCGGACACCGTGCGCTCCTACCGCAAGCACGGCCTGCTGCCACCACCCGACCTCGTGGAGGGCGGCAAGCCGTACTGGTTCGCCGACACCGTGCGGGAATGGGTGACCCGCCGCCCCGGCCACCGGGGCCGGCGCGACCGCGAGGGCTGAGCCCCGCCGACCGTCGCCTGTCGCCCGTCGTCCATCGTCCGTCCAAGGCCCCGTACCGCCCCCGGTGCGGGGCCTCAGTACGGGGCCACTGCCGTCCCCCGGACTTCCAAGGACGGCTCCACGAGCTGCCGTTCGGCGGGGCGGTCCGGGCGGTCCATCCGCTCCAGCAGGCACCGTGCGGCCCGCCGCCCCACCTCGTGGCTGGCGTTGTTCACGGTCGTCAGCCACAGGTGCCGGATCCGTGCCAGATAGGTGTTGTCACAGCCGATGAGGGAGAGGTCACGGGGCACGTCGAGGCCCAGCTCCTGCGCCGCCGAGAGCACGCCGACGGCCGTGATGTCGTTGAACGCGAAGACGGCAGTGGGGCGTTCGACCCCGCTCGTGCGCCGGCCCGTACTGCCGAGCAGCCGCACGGCCGCCCGGTAACCGCCCTCCTCGGTCGCGTCGCTGGGCGCCATCAACACCCTGTCGTCCAGCCCGTGTGCGCGCATCGCCGCTTCGTAGCCGCGCCGGCGCAGCTCGCCGACGCTGCCCTGGCCCATGATGTGGGCGATCCGGCGGTGCCCGAGGCCGATGAGGTGCTCGGTGGCGAGCCGGGCGCCGCGTTCGTCGTCGTTGGCGACGGTGTCCACCCGGGGCAGTTCCGGGTCGTGGGTGCCGGCGACGACGGTCGGCAGCCGCCCGGCGGCCTCCGCGAGCGCGCCGGTGTCCGGCAGCGTGCCCACCGCGACCAGGCCGTCCACCCGCAGCTCTGCGAACGCACGGGTGAAGTCCTCCCCGGTGTGCCGGTTGAGCCGGCCGTCGGCCATCAGCATCCGCAGGCCGTGCGCGTGCAGTACGGAGTTCAGGCCGTCCAGCAGCTCGACGAACCAGGGGTTGCGCATGTCGTTGAGGAGCACGCCGACGGTGTGCGTGCGCCGCGCCACGAGGCTGCGCGCCGCGGCATTGGGCCGGTAGTCCAGCTCCCGTACCGCTTCCAGCACGGCGGCCCGCTTGGCGTCGCTGACCTGCGGCGAGCCCTGCAGTACGAGCGAGACCAGCGACTTGGAGACACCCGCGCGCTCGGCGACGCTGCGGATCGTCGGGAGCCGCTTGTTGGACCGTTCCATAGCCGGAAATCCTTCCACTCCCCCGCGAAGCCGTCAACGCACGAACACGTTCCAGCGCTTCACAAGGGTTGACACAACTATGTAAGGACATGCAGGGTTCCTGGACGAGTGTTGGACCGTTCCAAACAGCGGCCGTTCGCCTTACCGACGGCCGTGCCCACCACAAGGGAGTGGCAGCAATGAAGCTCGGCCTCATCGGCACCGGCCGCATCGGCGCGTTTCACGCCGAGACCCTGAAGAGCGTCGCCGGCGTGCACGAGATCGTCGTCGCGGACGCGGACGCCGCCCGCGCCCGCGAGCTGGGTGACAAGCTCGGCCTCCAGTCCGCCGCCACCCTCGAGGACATGTACGCGGGCGGCCTGGACGGCGTGGTGATCACCGCCGCCACCAGCGCCCACGCCGCCCTCATCCACCAGGCCCTGGACCACGAGGTCCCGGTCTTCTGCGAGAAGCCGGTGGCGCTCGACGTCCCCGGCACCCTCACCGTCGTCGAGCGCGCCGCGCACAGCCCCGTCCCCGTACAGATCGGCTTCCAGCGCCGCTTCGACGCGGGCTATCACGCCACCCGTGAGGCGCTGCGCTCCGGCGAGCTGGGCTGGCTGCACACCCTCCGCGCCTGCACTTCCGATCAGACGCCGCCCCCTGCCGCGTACATCCCGACCTCCGGCGGCCTCTTCCGCGACTGCTCCATCCACGACTTCGACATCCTGCGCTGGCTGACCGGCCGCGAGGTCGTCTCCGTCTACGCCCAGGGCGCCAACAAGGGCGAGTCCTTCTTCGCCGACGGCGACGACGTGGACACCTGCGCCGCGCTGCTCCGCTTCGACGACGAGACCCTCGCCACCGTCACGGCCACGCGCTACAACGGCGCGGGTCACGACGTCCGCCTGGAGGTCTGCGGCTCCAAGGGCGCCCGTTTCGTCGGCCTGGACGACCGCGCCCCGATGCCCACCGCCGAGGCCCGGCTCTCCTGGCAGCAGGCCACCCCGTACGCGACCTTCATGGAGCGCTTCCACGACGCGTACGTCACCGAGCTGACCGCCTTCACCGAGGTCGCGGCGGGTCGTGCGGAGAACCCCTGCACGGCCGCCGACGCCCTCGAAGCGCTCTACATCGCGGAGGCGTGCGACCGCTCCCGCCGCACCGGCGAGCCGGTCGCGATCGCCGACGTACGCGCCTGAGCCGCGTCCCCACCGTGCTCGACCTGGGGCTCCTCCCCCTGCTCACCCTGATGGTGGCCGCGCTGCTGGCGGGCTTCTCCAAGACCGCCCTCAGCGGCGTGGCCGCCGTCAGCGTGGCCCTGTTCGCCGCCGTGCTCCCCGCCAAGGAGTCCACCGGGGCCCTGCTGCCCCTCCTCCTGGTCGGCGACGTCATCGCCGTACGGACCTACCGCCGCCACGCCGACCGCCCGACCCTCCGCCGCCTCTTCCCCTCGGTCGCCGCGGGCGTCCTCGGGGGCGTCGCGTTCACGGCCCTCGCCGACGACACGCTCATACGCCGCACCATCGGCGCCCTCCTCCTGACCATCACGGCCCACCACCTGTGGCAACGCCGCCGCCGGACTCCCCCGACCCAGCCGACTCACCGCACTCACCGCACTCTTCGTACTCTTCGTACCCCCCTCTACGGCCTCATCGCCGGCTTCGCCACCATGGTCGCCAACGCGGGCGGCCCGGCGATGTCCCTCTACCTGCTCGCCTCAGGGCTCGGCATGCTCGGCTTCCTCGGCACGGCGGCGTGGTTCTTCTTCCTGGTCAACGCCTTCAAGCTGCCCTTCAGCGCCGGCCTCGGCCTGCTCACCCCGCACACCCTCCTGCTGGACGCGGCCCTC
>NZ_NHSG01000132.1:0-17181 GCF_020024005.1 Streptomyces purpurogeneiscleroticus | reverse complement strand
GCCCGGGCAGCCTCGGCGAGCCGGTCGGGTGGGGTCGCGGGGGTCTCCTGCAGGGGCCGCAGGGTGGTCGGGTCGGCCGGACGGGCGTCCTGCGAGGCGCCCCAGGTGCGGCGCTGTGCCGTGGCCGTCATACGAACACCCCGCCGCCGTCGACGACCACCGTCTGCCCGCTGACGAAACCGCTGGCGGGGCTCGCCAGCCACAGCACCGCGCCGACCAGGTCGTCCGGTGTCATCTCGCGTGCCAGGCAACGGGTCTGCTGCATTCTGCCGAGGTAGTCGGGGTCGTTGATGGCGCGGGAGGCGGCGTCGTCGACGAGCCCCGGCGAGACGGCGTTGACGCCGATGCCGTACTGCCCGAGCTCCCTGGCCGCGGCCCTGGTCAGTCCCTCCACGGCCGCCTTGGAGGCGACGTAGTGGGCGAAGCCGGCCGCGCCGGTGCGCGTGACCACCGAGGCGATGTTGACGATCCGTCCGCCGCCGCGCTCCCGCAGGGCGGGGACGGCGGCCCGGATGACCTGCCAGGTGCCGCGTACGTTGACCCGCAGCACGGTGTCCCAGTCCTGTGCGGTCAGCTCCGTAAGGGGGCGCTTGGGGCCGAGGGTCCGGTAGACGGCGGCGTTGTTCACCACCGCGTCCAGGCCGCCGAACCGGTCGGTCGCCTGCCCCACGACCGTGGTCAGGTCGTTGTCGTCGGTGATGTCGCACGGCGTGAAGACCGCGGTGCCCGGCCCTTGTGCGGTGGCCTTCTCGGCGAGCCGCTTGCCGTCCTCGGCCAACTGGGGCAGGTCCGCGGCGATCACGTTGGCCCCCGCCGCGGTGAGCGCGCACGTGTAGGCGGCACCGATGTCGCCCGTCGCGCCGGTCAGCACTACGACACGATCCTGCAGAGTCGCTGAAGTCATGGAGATTCCTGATCCTTGTGTAAGTCGTGCCGGTCGCCCGGTCAGGGACGGTTCGGACCTTCTGGGCACGAGAGCGAGGTTTGTCATGCGGCGGTGGCGAGCGCCTCATGCCAGTCGGCACCGCGGGCGAGCAGGCGGCGGCAGTCCAGGAGCCGCCGTGCGGAGTTGATCGCGAGGGCGCCTTCGAAGCGGTCGCCGTCGCGATACAGGGCGAGCAGGCTCTCCGCATCCTCCCCTTCGTGCACGATGCGGACGTCGCCACTGCTGCGTCCGGCCATCTGGATGCGCGTCCCGTACTGGTCGGACCAGACGTAGGGCACGGGCGTGTACTCCACCGGGGAGCCGGGGTCGAGCATGTTGCGGGCCACGACCGCGGCCTGTTCCCTGGCGTTGGTCCAGTGCTCCAGCCGGACATGCCGGCCGTAGCCGGGGTGGAGCCAGCGGGCGACGTCGCCCGCGGCGTACACATCCGGCGCCGAGGCCCGGCAGTACGCGTCGCACAGCACGCCGTCCTCCAGGCGGAGTCCGGAATCGGCCAGCCAGCCGACGGTGGGTGTCGCGCCGATGCCCACCACGACCAGGTCGGCGTCGATGGTGCTGCCGTCGGCCAGCCGCACCCGCTCGACGGCGGTGTCCCCGTCAAAACCGGCGACGGCGCGTCCGCACACGACGCGGACGCCGTTGCGGACGTGCAGCCGCGCGCACGCCTCGCCCATCCGCTCGCCGAGCCCCCGGGACAGCGGCACCGGCAACGCCTCAACAAGGGTGACCGGCAGATCGCGCCGGCGTGCCTCCGCGGCCACCTCGGCGCCCACGAAGCCGCCGCCGACGATCACCACGCGCGGCCGCTTCGCGAGCGCGTCCCGGAGGGCGAGCGCGTCCCCGAGCGTGCGCAGGGTGTGTATGCCCTCCAGCCCGTGCCGACCGGGGAGAGAGCGGGGCGTCGCACCCGTCGCGACGACGAGTGCGTCGTACGGCAGAGATGCTCCCCCGGACAGCTCGACCGTCTTCGCCACGGGGTCGAGGGCGCGGGCCCGCTCGCCCAGGCGGAACTCCACCTCAAGTGCGGCCAGTGCCTCGTCACTGCGCAACGCGGCCCGCTCCGGCGCCCAGTCCCCGCTCAGCAGCTGCTTGGACAGCGGCGGGCGGTCGTAGGGCATGGCCTGCTCGTCACCGACGACGGTGAGGGAGCCGTCGTAGCCGTTTCGGCGCAGCGCTTCCGCGGTGCACAGGCCGGCCAGCGACGCACCGACGATCAGGACGCGCTTCACGACGCCGGGTCGACGTCGATGGCGGCGACCGGGCATGCGCCGGCGGCTTCCCGCGCCCGCGCCTCGCCTGGCTCGGCGTTGGATATCACCCGCGCGATCCCGTCCTCGCCCAGTTGGAACAGCTCCGGGGCGGCCAGTTCGCAGTCGCCGTACCCGCAGCACTTGTCGGTGTCCACCGTGATCTTCATGGCGTGGCTTCCCTTCGTCGGCGCGTCATCCATCGCTACGTCATCCATCGCTGCGTCACCTGTCATCACGTCACCCACTCCTTGCGGCACCTGTCACCAGGTCACCGGGAGCCGTCGGACGCCGAGGTGCCGGCCGCCGCCTTCCAGTGGAGCGGTGCGCTCGACCTCGCCGTTGATCCGGAAGCCCGGGATCCGCTCGAGCAGCGTTTGGACCGCGATGCGGATCTCGGCCTTCGCCAGCGGCATCCCCGGGCAGCTGTGGATGCCGGCGCCAAAGGCGAGGTGCTTGTTGGGCGTGCGGTCGAGGACCACCTCGTCCGGGTTCTCGAAGACCCTCGCGTCGCGGTTGGCCGAGGCGAACAGCAGGATCACGCGGTCACCCGCGGACATCTGCTGCCCGGCCACGCACGCGTCTGCGGTCAGCTGCCGGGGGAACCAGTGCAGCGGGGTCTCGTAGCGCAGGATCTCGTCGATCGCCGTGGGAATGAGCTTCGGTTCGTCGATGAGGCGCTGCTGGGTCTGGGGGTGCTCGGCGAGGTGGAGCAACACGTTGCTCAGCCCGAGCGCCGTCGAATCGTGCCCGGCGTAGGTCAGGATGAACATCATGTTGGCGAGCGTCCCGTCGTTCACGCCGAGCTCGTCGTTGATGGTCAGCAGCTGCGAGATGAAGTCCTCGCCCGGTTCCTTGCGGCGCTGCTCGAAGAGCCGGACCCAGTAGGCGCACACCCGGTCGATGACCTTCCGGCCCTGTTCGTCGGAGGCGTGCTCCAGGAAGTCCAGGGAGTACTCGCGGATCTCGTCCGCCTGTTGCGGGCCGAGGTCGTAGAGCCGCGTGATCACGTCGAGCGGCAGCGGCAGGGCCAGGCCCTCGACCAGCTCGGCCTCGCCGGAGCCGTGGAATGCCGCGATGAGCCGGTCCACCGTGGCCTGGATCTGCGGCTCCATCCGCCGGGCCGCGGCCGCGCTGGTGAGCGGGGCGATCAGCTTGCGGAACTTCTCGTGCTCCGGCGGGTCGTAGTCGATGGGTGGGAAACGGTTGTCCGAGACGGCGGGGACGTAGACGCCGCCGGTGGAGGAGTAGGTGCCGTGGTCCATGGCGGCCGCGCGCACGTCCTCGTAGCGGGAGAGCGTCCAGTAGCCGCCGTGCTTCTCACCGCGGGCGACGGGGCACTGCGCGCGCAGGCCCTCGTACAGTTCATACGCGCGTTCGGGCGAGAGGTCGCGCGCGTGGGGGTCGTAGGTCGGGCCACGCGGGTCGGTCTGCTCTGTCATGGCGCACTCCTGTGGTCATGCCTTCGCGGGCTCGGTCATCGGGTGCGGGAGCTGCTCGCGTTCCATGGCTCCGCGGGTCTCCGGGCTGATCGCGTTGGCGATGAGGAAGGCGGCCACGACAACGATCAGGAAGACCATGAGCCGGCCGGGCACATCGGCAAGGCCGGGGCTGGTCAGGTTCACGAAGGTCGGCATCAGTCCGCCGATCATGAACCCGGTGTTCCAGCAGACGGCCGTGCCGCGCGAGCGCAGCGCCGTGGGGTAGCGCTCGTTGAGGAACACCAGAACCGGTGCGTACGCCGCGTTGGCGAAGAACGCCAGCGCCGTCGCGTACACCGTGATCAGCCCGGTCTTCGCCGGCTCGGTGCTGGTCAGGAGCCAGACGAGCAGCGGGAGGGCGACGAGGTTGAAGCCACCCATCAGCAGCATCGAGCGGCGGCGGCCGATGCGCTCGCTCAGTTCACCGGCGGCGATGGTCGCGACGACCACGCCGAGGCTGGAGACGAGCAGGATCACGCCCTGCGAGCTCTTGTGCACGCCGGTGATCTGGTCGAGCAAGGTCGGCAGGTATCCGGAGGTCAGGTAGTACTGCGATCCGGCGCTGGCGACGAGCAGGATGTTCAGGGCGAACAGCCCGCCCCGGCCGTCCCGCACGAGGTCGCTCATCCGCGGCTTGGGCTGCGGCGCCCCCTCCTTCTGCGCCTGCTGCTGTGCCTTCCACAGCGGTGATTCCTCGACGCCGCGCAGCACGAAGTAGGAGAGGATCGCGGCGGCCAGGCCGGCGAAGAACATGACGCGCCAGCCCCAGACCTCGAATTGCTCGCCGGGGAAGATCTGGCTGACGACGATGAACAACCCGCTGGCTATCGCGGCGCCGAGGCCCGCTCCGCCGCCGCCGATCAGGCCGGACATCAAACCGCGCCAACGCGGGCCGACGCTCTCGGTGCCCAGGGTGTGGGTCGCGGCGACCACGCCCCCGACGAAGATTCCCTGAAAAAACCGGAGGATGAGGAACACGACAGGCGCCCATACCCCGGCGGTGGCGTAGGTGGGCACCGCGCCCATGGCCGCGGTGCACAGGCCCACGCCGGCGAGGACGATCACCATCGTCTTCTTGCGGCCGTGGCGGTCGGCGATCCCGCCGAAGATCGCCGCCCCGGCGGGACGCAGCAGCACGCTGACGGCGAACGAGGCATACACGGCGGCCAGGCTCAGCGTCGGGCTGGAGGCGGGGAAGAGGAGCTCGCCGACGGTGCCGGCGACGAAGAGAAGGATGAACAGATCGAAGAGATCGAACGCCCAGCCGGCGACAGAGGCAAAGGCGGCGTAGAACGTGGCTCTGCGAGAAGGTCCCGTGATGCGGGGTGTGGACATTGCCCATCTCCTTGTGCGGCTCAGTACTGGTATTAAGGGGCGCCTTCGCGCGATGAGCGATGCGCAACTGCCTAGTCATGCGGTAGTCAGCGCCTATACGGGCAGCTGGCGCCCGGGCTTCAGGTTTCGTCACCGCTGTCGCGGTCACCCTCGAACGCAGCGACGAGAAGATCGAGGAACGCACTCGCGGCGGGGGTGAGAGGGCTGCCCTTGCGCCAGATCACACCCAACTCCCGCCGGGCGACGGGATCATCCAGGGGGATCGCCGTGGCGTAGCCGGCGGAGGCAAGACGCGGCACCACGGACACCCCCACCCCGCTGCGCACCATTCCGCACAGGACGGAGAGCTGGCCGGTCTCGACGGTCACCCGGGGACTGAAACCCGCCTGCAGGCAGACCATGTCCATCAGTTCGCGCAGCCCGTACCCGCGGTGCATGCCGACGTAGTCGTCCCCCGCCAGCTGTGCCAGGTCGAGGGCGGGCCGGTCTGCGAGGCGGTGCTCCGGGGGCAGCATCGCGACCATCGGCTCGCGTACCAGGATGCGCCCCGTGACACCGGGCCGTGCCAGGGGCGCGCGGCTTATCGCCAGATCCAGCATCCCTGTGTGCACCATGCGTTCGAACTCGCCGGACACATTGTGCTCGGTGAGCAGAACTTCGATGCGGGGGTGCGCGGCCCGGTATTCGGCCAGCAGGTCGGGGAGCAGCGTGGCGCCGACGCTGGGCAGTACGCCGATCGTGACGCGGCCGCGGTCCAGGGACCGTATCGCGGCCGCCTGCGTACGGGCCTGTTCGAGATGGAAGAGCGCGGGCTCGACGTGCTCCAGGAAAGCCTCACCGGCTGCCGTCAGTTCAACGCGTCGGCCGAGTCGGTGGAACAGGGCGACGCCCAGTTCCTTCTCCAGCTTGCGTACCTGGACCGACAGCGAGGGTTGGGCGAGGAAGAGTTCTTCGGCCGCGCGGGTGAAGCTGCCCGCTTTGGCGATCGTGAGTACGTAACGAAGCTGGTGCAACTCCATGGTCAGCGCCTGACGGTCATCGGTGGTGGTGGGCGGCGTCGACCGGCCGGGAGGCTTGAGGCCGTGCCGGCGCCGCCGTCTGTGATGCCCCGTGCGCATGGATGTCGGCCGTGAGGCCGCTGAGCGGGAGGCCGGTGCCGCCCCAGCGCCGCTGGATGACCTCCGCGGCTATGGACACGGCCGTCTCCTCCGGTGTCCGGGCACCGAGGTCGAGGCCGAGGGGGGAGGCGAGGCGGGCGATATCGGCGTCGGTGACGCCCTGCGCCCGCAGTCGCGCGGTGCGGTCGCGGTGGGTGCGGCGGCTGCCCATGACGCCGATGTACGCCGCCGGGGTGCGCAGCGCGGCCGTCAGCACGGAGACGTCGAACTTGGGGTCGTGGGTGAGTACGCAGATGACGGTGCGTTCGTTGACGTCGGTGCGGGAGAGATGGTCGTGCGGCCAGGCGCACACCACCTCGTGC
Organism: Streptomyces purpurogeneiscleroticus; assembly: GCF_020024005.1. Classification (NCBI taxonomy): domain Bacteria; kingdom Bacillati; phylum Actinomycetota; class Actinomycetes; order Kitasatosporales; family Streptomycetaceae; genus Streptomyces; species Streptomyces purpurogeneiscleroticus. The sequence continues at coordinate 10,692 of NZ_NHSG01000132.1, read as the reverse complement.
GCCTCCGGGAAACGTGCGGCCGTGGCGAACACGGGCCGCGCGTCGCACACGGTCACGCGGTACCCCAGACGTGCGGCCGTGCCGCTGAGCGCGGCGGCGAAGGCGTTCGCCCCGTAGATGAGCATGCGCGGTGGCGGAGCGAAGGACTGGATGAACACCGCGACCTGGTCCATTCGGCGTTCCCCGTACGGGCCGTAGTGCTCGGTAGCGGTGATGCCTTGTGCCAGCAGCCCGCGCGCGTCGTCGCGCACCGCGGCGTCGAGCCGGTCCTCGCCCAGGGAGCCCAGCGTCCGGTCCTGCCAGACGGTCAGCTGGGCCCCCAGAGGAGCTTGTCCGCCGGTGACGGTGGCGACGGCGACCGGCTGCTCCCGCTCGATGGAGGTGAGCACCTGAGGGAGCGACAAAGCGGGCCCACCCGGCCGGATCAGGATGTCGATGACGCCGCCGCAGGTCAGGCCGACGGAGAAGGCGTCCTCGTCACTGACGCCGTACCTCTCGCGTCGTGGCACCCCCGTTCGCAGCACCTCGGTGGCCGCCTCGTACACCGCGCCCTCGACGCAACCGCCCGAGACGCTGCCCACCGCCTCTCCTGACGCGTTGACGGCCATGACCGCGCCCGGGTCGCGCGGGGCGCTGCCCCGGGCGCCGACCACCGTGGCCAGGGCGAAGGCGCTGCCCTCGGCCATCCATCTGCGCAGCTGCGGCATCACCTCACGCATGGCGGTTCATCCCCGGCGCTTTCCGACACGTACGAGCTGCTTGAGGCGATCGAGCAGCGGCGCGAGGACCAGGCTCATGGCGCTGGGGGCCTTCACCGGGCCGGACGGCGCCTGGCCGGAGGCTGCCGCTCCGGCGACGGCGTCGGCGAACTGCTCGAACATGCGGCGGCTGACGTCACCGGCAAGGGCGCGGCCGAACTGAGCGATGCGGCCGGTGAGGTAGACCTTGGCGTCGGCGTGCATCGCGGTGCCGGTCTGGGTGGGCTCCGTGCGCAGCGTGATGTCCGCCTGAGTCTGCGCTCCGCCGGTGTCCTGCCCCTGGGCGAGCACCCGCAGCCGGCCGGCGGCGCGGTCGTGCTCGACGATGTGCGCGAGGCCGTGGAACGCCAGCTTGATCGGTCCCACCGACACCCGGGCGCGGCCCGCGTAGCGGTTGTCGCCGAGGTCGTCGGTGAGCTCGGCACCGGGCAGGCAGCGCGCCAGCAGGTGGATGTCGTCCAGGACGCGCCAGATCTTCTCCTCGGACACCTCGATCCCGGTCGTGATCTCGACCGCGATGGTGGGGTCACCGCTGGGCAGCACGATGTCCTTGGTCAGGGACGCGGCCGTGCCGGCGTTGTCCTCCTGGCCGTCGGAGGCGTTGCCGCCCTGCCCGGAGCGGCCGACGAGCGCCCGGCGCCCGCAGTTGCCCGGGACGGGAATGCCCTCGGGGTGCGCACGGTGGGCCTCTCCCACCGCGGCGAGGATGTTCCGGTATCCGGTGCACCGGCAGATCACGCCCGAAAGTTCCTCCGGCAGCTCCTCCTCCGTGACCTCCGGCTTGTTCGCCAGCAGGTCGTAGGAGCTCATCAGGAAGCCCGGGGTACAGAATCCGCACTGCAACGCGTGGTTGCGTCCGAACGCCTCCTGCAGCGGGTGCAGGTCGTCGGGCCGCCCCAGTCCTTCGACGGTGACGATGTCCGCCCCGTCAAGCTGTACGGCGAACAGCAGGCAGGCCCGTGCCGCCTCGCCGTTGACCAGCACGGTGCACATGCCGCAGACGCCGTGCTCACAGCCCACATGCGTGCCGGTGAGACCCAGATGGTCGCGCAGTGCGTCGGACAGGGTGACCCGCGCGGGCAGCTGGAGAACGGCAGGTGTCCCGTTGACGGTCATGCGCACGTCGACCGTGTCGTCCGCCCCCGCTTTCACCGGCCGGGGCCGGGCGGGCGACGCCGCCTCGGTACGTGCTGCTGCTTCGTTGATGGTCATGCGCTTACCTCGCCGGAGTTCTTACGGGCCCGCTCGTATGCCTTGGAAAGTTCCCTGGCGGCCAGGGTGCGGAGCAGCCGGCGCCGGTAGTCCCTGGACGCGTGGGCGTCACCGTCGGTGTCGACCATCTCCTCGACGACGGCGGAGAGCTGCTTCCCGAGCCGGTCCGCCGACGCGTCGCCCATGCCCGTGACCGCCGCGGTGAGCTGCTCGGAGACGTCGCGGGTGATCGCCTTGTCGGACACGCCGAACGCGGTCATCGTCGCCTCCGGGCGGCCACCGCGCAGGCTCACCCGCGTGGCGACGCCCGCAAGGGCGAAGTCGCCGTGCCGGCGTGCGATCTCGGCGAATCCGAAGCCCTCGTCCGCGGTGGCGACCGGCAGCCGCACGGAGGTGAGGATCTCCTCGGGGCCCAGCGCGGTGGTCATCGCCCCGCCGTAGAACTTCCGGGCGGGAACCTGCCGGGAGCCGTTGGGCCCGGTCAGCGTCAACTCGGCGTCGAGACAGCAGGCCACGGCCGGGAGTTCGGCCGCCGGGTCGGCGTGGGCGAGGCTGCCGCAGACGGTGCCCCGGCTGCGCAGCTCCCGGTGCCCTACCCAGGGCAGGGCCAGGCGCAGCAGCGGCACGCTTTTGCTGAGCGGGTCCCGCTCGACGCGGCGCTGCCGTACGGTGGCGCCGATGTGCAGGTGCTCCTCGGAGCGGGTCAGCTCGTCGAGCTCCTCAATGGAGTTGATGTCGACCAGGGTGTCGGGGCGGGCGAGTCGCATGGCCAGCACAGGGGCCAGCGACTGCCCACCCGCGATGACCTTGCCGCCCCCGCTGGTTTCCGCCAGTTCGGCGATCGCGTCGGCCAGACTCGACGGACGAACGTAGGCGAACGGTGCGGCTTTCATGGTTCAGCTCACCGGCCCTGGAACTTCGGGGCGCGCTTTTCGAGGAACGCGGTGACGCCCTCGGCGAAGTCGTGGCTGGAGCGCAGCATGGAGTACGCCTTGCGTTCCAGCTCGATGCCGGAGTACAGCGGCGCGTCGACGCCCTTGTCCAGGACCTCCTTGGCGGTGCGGGCGGCCAGCGGCGAGAAGCCGAGCAGTGCGCTGACGATCCGCTCGACCTCGGCATCGAGCGCCGCACGGTCCTGGACGACGTTCGCGACCAGGCCCCAGTCGCCGGCCTGCTGGGCGTTGATGCGGGTCGCTGTCATGACGTGGTACTTGGCGCGGGAGAGGCCGATGAGCCGGGCGAGGCGCTGGGTGCCTCCGGATCCGGGGATCATGCCCAGCCGCATCTCCGGCAGCGCGAACTCGCTGCGCTGGGTGGCGACGCGGATGTCGGTGGACAGGGCGAGTTCGAGGCCGACGCCGAAGCAGTAGCCGTCGACGGCGGTGATGACCGGCTTCGGGCTGCGGGCCGGCGCGGTGATGTTCTGGCCGAGGTCGGTGAAGTCGACCGGCTCCACCTCCATGAAGCCGGGGATGTCGCCGCCCGAGGAGAAGTGCTCGCCGGCGGCCTGGATGACCACCACCTGGATGTCCTTGTCGGCGTCGATCTCGGCGAAGCGGTCGGCCATCACCTGGCGGGTTTCCATGGTGATGATGTTGAACTTGCCGTGGTCGAGGGTCAGGTAGGCGACGCGTCCGTCGTGGCCGCGGTCCAGCCTGATCTCGCCTCCGGTGAGTGCCATGGTCACAGGGTCCTTTCGCTGTCGCTGCCATTGAGCAGCTCGTTGAGCACGTTGCCGTGCAGCGGGAGGGTGGTGATGTCCACGCCGACCGGGGCGAGGGCGTCGGCGACCGCATTGGCGATCGCGACGGGAAGGCTCATGCTGCTGCCTTCACCACAGCCCTTCGCGCCGAGGCGCGTGAGCGGGGAGGGAGTCTCCAGGTGGTCGCTGTGGAGCTCGTACTGCGTCTCCGCAGTGGTGGGACAGAGGTAGTCCATGAACGTCGCGGTGGGCTGCCCGGCGTCGGTGTAGCGCATCTCCTCGAACATCGCGCCGCCGATGGCGTGCGCGAGCGCGCCGTGAACCTGGCCTTCGAGCAGCTGATGGTTGAGGATCGTGCCCGGGTCGTGGACCGTCACCACCTGCTCGAGCTCGAGCTGCCGGGTCGCGGCGTCGATGCGCACGCTGACCAGTTCGGCGACGAACCCGTAGCACAGGCTGGAGTTGATCTGGTCGGTCCTGCTGGCTGCCTTGGACTGCGGAGGGGTGAAGGCGGCCTCCTCGTACAGGCGCGCGGGAGTGCCCTCGGGCAGCGCACCGGGGTCCCAGTGGACCAGTCCGGCCGCATGCCGGAAGGGGACCGCCCGCTCGGGTTCGTCACGGAGCCGGACCTGGCCCTGGCTGAGTTCGACGTCGGCCGGATCGGCACCGAGCAGGGTGGCGCCGGCGATCTTGATCGTCTCGGCCAGCTTTTCACTGGCCTCGACCAGGGCACTGGTCAGCAGGGGCGCGAACCGGGAGGAGTAGCTTCCGGAGGTCACCGTCCACGGTGTGGTGGCGGTGTCCATCTCGACCACCGGCCGCACCTGTTCGCGTGGCAGTCCGAGCTGTTCGGCGACGACGGCCTGGGCGACCGTGGCATGGCCTTGCCCCTGCGGCACCGTGCCCAGCAGCACCGACACGATGCCGTTGAGGTCGACGCTGATGCGCACGTGCTCGGTGGAGCCGGACTTGCCGCGCCCCGCCTTGCGTTGCTCGGCCGGGGTGGCCAGGCCGACGTAGCCGATGTTGGTGGCCGACGGGTCGACGATCGTGGCGATGCCGATGCCGAAGTACTCGCCGCGCTCGCGCGCCTCCCGCTGCTTTTCCCGCAGCGCCTGGTAGTCGGCGTTCTTCAGCAGCATGTCCATCACGCGCTGGTAGTCGCCGGAGTCGTAGATGCCGCCGGTGGGGGTGGCGTACGGGAAGTCCTCGCGCTGTACGAAGTTGCGCTGCCGCAGCTCGGCCGGGTCGAGCCCGCACACTCCGGCGATCTTGTCCATCAGCCGTTCCAGGCCGAAGTAGAGCTGCTGGCCGCCGAATCCGCGGTTGAGGCCGGTAGGTGTCTTGTTGGTGACCACGGCACGGGAGCGGATCTGCACGGCGTCGATCTTGTATGCGCCGGTGATGTTGCCGAAGCAGCGGTACAGCGTGCTGGGCTCCGGCGGGCGCAGGTAGGCGCCGACGTTGTCCGCCAGGTCCGCGCGCAGCCCCTGCACCGTGCCGTCGGCGGAGACCGCGGCCTCGAACCACATGACGCGGTCGGAACCGGCGGAGCTGGCGAGCAAGTGCTCGATACGGTCCTCGGTCCAGCGCACGGGCCGGCCGGCGTACTTGCTGGCCAGCGCCATCAGCGCCACGTAGGGGTAGATGCCGGCCTTGATCCCGAAGCTGCCGCCGTTGTCGGCCGGGATCATCAGCCGGACCCGCGAGGCGGGCACGCCGAGTGCTCCCGCCAGCACCGGCACCATGGAGAACGGGCCGTGGAAGTTCGCCCATGCCTGGACGGCGGGCCCGTCGACCTCGTCCTGCCACTCGGCGATGACCGAGTAGCACTCCATCGGGGTCGAGGAGTACCGCGGGAAGCTGTACTTGCCCTTGACGATGTGGTCGGCGGCGGCGAAGACGGCGTCCACGTCGCCGAAGGCGAAGGTCCGGTCGGTCGCCACATTGCTGTCGGCTCCGTCGTGCAGCCGCGGGGCCTCGGGCAGGAGGGCCTTCTCGACGTCGACCACCGGCGGCAGCGGCTCGTAATCGATCTCGACGAGCTCGGCGGCGTCCTCCGCGAGATACCGGTCGGCTGCCACCACGACCGCCACCGGCTCCCCGACGAAGCGGACCTTGTCGGTGCCCGTCGGGTAATACGGCATGGGCGTCTTGAGCGAGAGCGGGAAGGGCTTCAGCGCGGCGAGGACCTCCTCGGGTCCGATCACGGCGGCGACACCGGGGTGCCGTCGCGCCCGCTCGAGATCGACACCGCGGATGCGGGCGTGCGGATGCGGGCTGCGCACCACCGCGGCGGTGAGCGTGCCGGGCAGGGGGTCGATGTCGTCGAGGAAGCGGCCACGGCCCGTGAGCAGCGCAGGGTCCTCGATCCGTGCGGTCGGCCGGGCCGGCCGTTCGAAGGTCGTCGTCATGTGCGTCACCTGTCTGCCGCTGCGGCGCTGTCGGCCAGCGCGTGGTAGTCACCGGAATCCAGCCCACGGCGGAGGATCTTGCCCGCTCCCGACTTGGGGAGCTCGGCCACGGCGATGAGTCGTTTGGGGCGCTTGAGGGAGGGCAGTCCGGAGCGCTCGCGTACGTAGGAGTCAAGTACCGCCAACGCCTGGTGGGGGGCCATGTTTTCGGCGGGGACGAAGAACGCGGTGGCGGCCTGTCCCCACCGGTCGTCGGACAGCCCGACCACGACGACCTCACTGACTGCCGGACAGCGGATCAGCCTGTCCTCGATCTCGTCCGGATAGATGTTCTCGCCACCGGAATTGATCATGTCGTCGACGCGTCCGGCGACCCACAGGTCCCCGTCCTCGTCGGCGGTGGCGAGGTCTCCGGGGAAGTACCAGCCGTCGCGGATCGACTTGGCGTCTGCGTCGGGGCGGTGCCAGTAGCCGGCGAAGGCCTCCGGACTCTGCAGGGAGATGGCGATCTGCCCCTGCTCGCCGGGGCCGACCAGCGCGTCGGGGCCGGCGTCCGGGACCGGTTCGACCAGGCGGACCCGGGAGAAGACACCGGCCCGGCCCGCGCACCCGGGCTTGGCGATGACGTCGGGCCCCACGGTGAAGGTGTAGATCTCGGTGCTGCCGAAGTGGTTGACGAAGGACTTCGGCTGAAGTGTCTCCGCCAGTTGCTCCACCAGTGCCGGGGTCATCGACGAGCCTGCGTAGGCCAGTTTGCGCACGGACGTGGCTTCCGCGAGGCGGCCGGTGCGCACCAGCGACCAGTAGATCGTCGGTACGAGGTAGAGGCAGCCGATGTGCTCTTCGGTGATGAGGGCGAGTGTCTCGTCGGCGTCGAACCGCACCTGCGGAGTCCACGTGCCCGCACCGACGACGGTGGCGATGAGTGTGCGCAGCCCCATGGTGTGGAACAGCGGCATCACGCCGAGCGTCACGTCGAAGGGTGACTGTCCGCTCTGCAGCAGATGGGCGACCGCGGCGTGGTGCTCGGCGCGGTGTGTCCGCGGCACGCCCTTGGGTCTGCCGGTGGTGCCCGAGGTGTAGAGCATGACGCTGATGTCCTGCTCGGACACCCGGACGTCGAGCGGGCCGTCCGGCTGACCGGACGCCAGGCGCTCGATCGTGGCCTCGGCCGGGTCGCCGGAGAGGATCCACGGCAGGGAGTCCATGCCACTCAGTGCCTCTTCGGCGACGGCGGCGGTCGACGCGTCGCTGATCACCAGCGCGGGCTCGGCGTCGGAGAGGCAGTACTGGAGCTCGGAGGCGCTGAAGCGGAAGGACAGCGGCACCGAGACCGCACCCAGCTTCTGGGTGGCCAGGTGCAGGCTTGCCAGCGGCTCACCACCGGCCATCGAGAGCACCACCCGCCCGCCGGGGCGGACGCCGAGCTCGGCCAGGGCCCGCGCCAGCCGGTTGGTGTGGGCATCCCATTCCCGGTACGTCATCGGGGCCCTGCCGCCGACCGCCCGGCGCTGCGGATAGCGCTCGGCCGTCCAGCGCATGACCGTGCCCAGATCCATGGCCTTCCCTCTCCCTCGAGGTGCGATTGAGCAATGCACACAACCGCACGCCCAGACCATCTCATTCGAACCGTATGTTTCGGACCGTGCGGCTTGAACCTACGGTACGCTTCAGACCATGTCAACGGTCCGGCTCTCAACAACCTCGTTCGTGGTCCTGGGGATGATCGCGACGCGTGGCCCTTCCACGTCGTACGACCTCAAGCGCGCGATCGGCCGGTCGGTGGGCTACTTCTGGAACTTCCCGCACGCGCAGCTGTATTCAGAGCCCAAGCGGCTTCAGAAAGCCGGTCTCCTTGAGCTGCACCAGGAGGACACCGGGCGGCGGCGCAAGACGTACACCATCACCGCAGCGGGCCAGGCCGCGCTGGGCGAGTGGCTGGCCGAGCCGGTCAAGGAGCACTTCGAACTCCGTGACATCGCGGAGATCAAGCTGTTCTTCAGCGAACTGGCGGAACCGCAGGACGTGGCACGGCTCGCCCAGGACCAGATCGAGCAGCACGAAACCCGGATCGCCGAGTACGAAGAGATGCAACGCCGCTACGGCCACATCGAAGAGGTCGCCAGCCGCATGATCACCCTGGAACTCGGGCTCGGTATCGAGTACGCCGCCCTGGAGTTCTGGCGCAAGGTCCGGGCACGGGCAGAAAGCGGCGACTTCCCACCGCAGTCCGGCCCGACCCAGCACTGACTTTCCCAGTCCGCCAACGCGGCAGTCCGCATTCCGAGGCAGTAGCGAGGCAGGAACTCATCACGTGCCCCCCGGGGATGCCTTGGGGACGGTGGCAGCGGAACTGCTCGCCCAGGAGGCACCGAAGCGGCTCGGCGGTCCCTGACCGACCGGGGCCGGTGGAGCAGACGACGGCGCTGCGGCACCGCAACGGCCACCGCCCGGCTCGGGCTGCTCGCACACCACACGACGGCGGATCCCTGATCCAGGGAAGGGCACCTGGCTACGGGGGCTTGATAGTCATCAACTTGGTGTGGGCGCTGTTCCTCATCAACGACCGAGTGTTCGCCTCCCTGACACCAACCCCGCTGCAGGCCACGGAGTACCTGGCGTTGTCCTGGTTCGTCGCTTCGGTGGCCACGGTGAGCGGCGCGCTGGGCCCCGGCCCCGCGAGCGACAAGGCGACCCGGGCAGCCCCTACTCCAAGCGGGAACAGGAACGCCGCCACATGCTCGAAAACGACCGTACCTAGGTCCTGTGGAGAGTGGTCGAGGGCGTCACGCCATAGCGTTGACGGTAATCGGCGGCGAACCTGCTTCGGTGTGTGAAGCCCCAGCGGCAGGCGACATCGGTGACGGTCACCTGACCGGGTTCATTACGGCGCAGCTCCTCATGAGCACGGGCCAGCCGTATCCGGCGCAGGTAGGCCATGGGCGGCATGCCCACGTGCTGGCGGAACCCCTGTTGCAGCCGCCGTATGCTGACCTCGGCGATCTCGGCAAGGAGCGTCAGGGTGAACGGACGCTCCGGGTGCGCCTCCATGGCGTCGATGGCGCGCTTGACCGGGGCAGGCCGGCAAGGTGGGGCCGGCCGCGCCAGTTGTTCGCGATAAGGGTGATCAGCCGCCAGCAGCAGTCCGATCACCACCGCCTCGTGCAGGCGGTCGGCGACCAGCTCCTGATGGATGAGCCCCTGGGACGTCTGCGCATCTTCCGCGGCCATCCGGGCCAGCTGTGCCCAGCTGCGCCCAGGACCGCAAGAGACGTCCATGGCGGGTGCAAGCCGAAGGGGTAACCGGATCGGGGCGTCGAGCAGCCGCTCCAACTGGAGCTCCAGTTCACAGCGTTCAACCTTGACCGCGAGAAGTCGGCAATCACCGCTCCACCGGTCCAGCACCGTATGCCGGCCGGGCTGGAAGACCGCGGCCCGGTGCACGGTGGCCAGTAGTGGATCGAGACGCCCCTGATGCCACGTCATGGACCCGGTGAGCGGCACGTCGATGTGGTAGGCCCCCAGCTCACCGAAGCGCATGCACAGATCTGCACCGAATTGCAAAGTGCCGAGCGTCACCTGGTGGAGCCTACTGATCGCGAAGTGCCCGGTGAGAACGGCTGACGGCTGGAGCAGGTCGACGACGTTGGAGTAGAAGTTCCGCCCGATGACCTTCCGGGCCTCGTCCAGGTCGTCGGTGCAAAGCCGGACCGGCCGGCCGAACTCGGCCCGGGGGGCCGGAACCTGATACATATCCTCCGTCGCTCCTTTTGCAGGACAGCGCTCGTTCGCTCATGCCCGAGGGTTCGGGGGCGGTGGTTCTCTTCCCTCACCAACCAGGCCCGGTGCCGGTGCGTTACGGCTTGGTCGGCCCTGGTGGCGCAGGAGGAGGGTTTCGGCGGTGGCCCGAGGGGTGCCCCGCTTTGAGTACCGGGTGTGCGAGCCGGACGCTCGCCGCGTCCTCCCCGTCCGGCGCTCCTCGCCCGTGCAGCTCGCCCAGGAGGCACCTGCGGACGCGGCCGGACGCCCGCCCCGGTCCCCTCCGGCAGCCGTTCCCTCCCGCAACAGCCGATGCGTTCGGCCGGCACATCGACCCAGCCCACCCCCTGGGGAACGCGTGAGCGATCCCGCGACGGGCGGCCCGGCCCTTTTCCGGCAGCAGGCCCGGACCGGCGACGACGCGGCGGTCCGGGCGGCACAGGCGAAGCCACGCGGCCCCCAGCCCAGCAGGCACAAGATCATCTGACATCCGTGGAAGTCTGCCGCTCCATCACTCCGGCAGTCGAGCCCTCACCGACCTCATACTGCACCGATTCAGTTCGTTGCGTTTACAGGATCACTGCAAGCGTTAACCGGACCATGTTCTCAGGCAACAGTACTTAGGTTTCTGCCTGGGCCACTGCCCCCGCGCAGGGCTGCCGACGGGATGCCGCTCGGTGCGTCCGCGGGCGGCGTTCCGGGTGCCCAGACCCCGCACCCGGAACGCTGCGCGCATCGAAGCAGCGGGCCGCACGCACAGACTGGTCGCCGGCAAAGCAGGTTTGAGCTGCACAGCTCGCAGCCCGGTCGCAGGCGGGCCCCGCTTCTCCCCCGACAGCCCAAGGCC
>NZ_NHSG01000131.1:0-17189 GCF_020024005.1 Streptomyces purpurogeneiscleroticus | reverse complement strand
GCCCGCGTGCTCCCTCCGCCACCTCGAAGGCCACCTCCCACCGGCCCGCGACGCCGCGCCCGACCACGACGGCGGACCCCTCCTCGTCGGCCGTCCACGCCCGCACACCGTCGCGGTGGCGCAGCGCCCGCGCGATACGGGGATGCGCCGGGTCCCGCGTCTCGCGCAGCGCCAACGGGGGCGGGCCCGGCAGCGGCCCGGCGACGGTGAGCAGATCGATGTTCTCGGTCTCCCGGCCCGTCCGGGCGGCGAGCGCGCCGAGGAACGACGGGCTGAGCGGGCCGGAGAGGTCGCCCGGGGCGATCCGTGCGTGCACCCAGTCGGCCGTGACATCGGCGAACACGACGGCACATCCCGAGAAGGAGATGACGCCCCAGTCGCGTTCCGAGACCGGGGGCAGCACGCTCACCGTCCCGTCGGCGGGCGGAAAGTCGCCGCTCGCGGCAGCGGTCAGGGTCTTGGCCAAGTCATCGATCACGGCCGTAAGTTAGCGCCTTGCCATCCGGCCGTGGTGCGAGCCGAAGAAGGGCGGGGCCACCGGCCCCGCCCCCTCGATGTCACCGCTGCGTCAGCTCCGCATCACACCCGCATCACGCCCGTCCGTACCAGACGCGCCCGGTCCAGATCCGTTCCTTGCGTACCGAGGCACCCGGCTTGGGCGCGTGCCACATACGGCCCTTCCCGGCGTAGATGCCCACGTGGTACACGTACCGCCCCGAGTGGAAGAAGACCAGGTCACCCCGCTTCCGCGAGGACGCCTTGATGTGCCGCACATGGCGGTACTGCGAATGCGCCGTACGCGGCAGCCGCTTCCCCGCCCGCTTGAACGCGTACTGCGTGAGCCCTGAGCAGTCGAACCGGTGTGGCCCCTCGGCCCCCCATGCGTACGGCGCCCCCTTCTTCGACGCCGCGACCCGCAGGGCCGTCTTGCCGGTGGAGCCCGAGGCCGCCGCCGACACGGCGGAGACGGTACCGGAGGAGGACGCCGCCGAGGCGTCCCCCGCACTGCCGGGGACCAGCAGCGCCAGCCCGAGGGCCGACACCACCCCGGCACGGGCCAGCAGGCCCGGCGCGGCAACACCACGAACAGGAAGATCAACGCGCGCAGTCATGCGCACTCCTTCGTCAGCCGCCTGCGAAGGAAGACCTGTCGGGTTCGGGCAGGCGAAGATGCCCGGCCGGATGTGCCGCCCTTCACGGCGGCAAAGGCTTCACCCCAAGGGACCGCCCGGCCAGTACCACGGCCGCGGCCCCGTCGTGCTCGGGTCCTCCGCTCCTGCCGGTCCACGCGTATCGACCAGGCGCCCGGGCACGGCGGCAGGATTCGGCGTCCGCCCGGACCGCCCCGCCGCTGCGGCGGGGGCTTGTCGTCGGGGGGATCGTGACGCAGCGCCGGGGCGGTTCAGGCGCGGAACATGACTTGTGTGAAGGTGGTCACGCCTGATCCGTTCGGGTGGACAGACGCGGTCCGTCGAGCGGCCCGCGCCCCGTACGCACCCCCGCACCGGCGCCGTCGTACCGCCCGCAACGCGACACGTCGACGCAGAGCGCAAGTCGTACTCCGTCGCAAGCGGGCCCAGGAGTACTCCAACGGCGGTAGTCCGATCGGATTCCGCGCCCGCGTGGAACGGAGTCGTCCCGTCATTCCTCATCAGGCGGCGGCACGGCGACGAGACCGGCCCGCCGCTCACCGTCCAGCACCCGCAGCGCGCGGGTGAGCGTCTCGGCGTGCAGCTCGGTCTCGCCGCGCTCATGCATCAGCGCCAGCGCGTCCCGCAGCGCCACCGCCTGGCCCACCAGCGCCTGCGCCGCCCGCAGGCCCCGGTACGTGCCCTCGCCGCGGGCCGGATTGATCCGCCCCAGGAGATCCAGGATCTGGAGGTAGCTGTCGATGACCGCGCCCTCGGCCCGGGTCAGCGCGGGCAGCGGCGGCAGTTCGGGAGGCAGGGCCATCACCTCACCTCGCGCCGGGTGCCGCGGACGAGGACGCCTTGCGGCCGCGGGTGAGTCCGTCGACCAGCCCGTACGCCATGGCCTCTTCGGCGCTCAGGATCTTGTCGCGCTCGATGTCGGCGCTGATCCGGTCGCGCGGCTGCCCGGTGTGCCGGGCGAGCAGCTCCTCCAGCAGGTCGCGGGTGCGCAGCATCTCCTTGGCCTGCAGGGCGAGATCGGAGATCTGGCCCTCGACCGGATCGCTGAAGGACGGCTGGTGGATGAGGACGCGGGCGCCGGGCAGCGCGAGGCGGCGCCCGGGATGGCCGGCGGCGAGCAGGACGGCCGCGGCGGAGGCGGCCTGTCCGAGGCAGACCGTCTCGATGGGGCTGGTGACGAACTGCATCGTGTCGTAGATCGCGGTCATCGCGGTGAACGAGCCGCCGGGGGAGTTGATGTACAGCGAGATGTCCCGCTCGGGCGCGGCGTGTTCGAGGTGCAAGAGCTGGGCCATGACGTCGTTGGCCGAGGTGTCGTCGATCGGGGTGCCGAGGAAGACGATGCGCTCGTCGAGCAGCTTGGAGTACGGATCGAGCGTCCGGGTGCCCTGTGTCGTGCGCTCGGGCCGTGGGTTCGCGCATGAGGCTGCTCCTCTGTTCCGTTGTAAAAAATGTACAGGACGTACATCCCGTTAGAATGGGGAGCATGACCTACGAGATTCCGGTGACGCAAGCCCGGGCGGAGCTGGCGGACTTGATCAACCGCGTTGTGTACGGCTCCGAGCGCGTGGTCGTCACGCGCCACGGCAAGCCGTTGGTGGCGCTGGTGTCCGCCGCTGACCTGCGACGGCTCGAAGAGCTCGACCGGGCGGAGGCGGCCGCCGAGGAGGAGGTCATCAGTACGGTCTCCTCGGTGCGGCAGCTGCCGGCGTCCGCTGCGGGCGAACGCCGCCGGTTCGGCATCGCCGCGGAGCACCGCGACCCGGCCGCCGGGGATCGGCGACCGGGCCACGAGAGGTGATGCGGGGTCAGCCCGTAGGCGCGCCCGTGGGGTGAGCGGGCGTCAGGAGCTGAGCTCCCAGACCGCGTGGGCGATGGCGTCCGTGTTGGTGTCCAGCGCCTTCTCGTCGATGTTCTTCGTCGTGTCGCAGGACTGGTGGTAGCAGGCGTCGAACGGCTCGCCCGCCGTGCCGCCCCAGTTCTTCGCCTGTTCCGCGGTCTTCTTGTAGTCGGCGCCGGAGAAGAGGCCGCCGACGGGGATGCCCACGTCCTTGAACGAGGCGTGGTCGGAGCGGCCGTCGCCCTCGGTCTCGATCTCGGTGGCGATGTTCTTCGTGGCGTACCAGTCCTTGAAGACCTTCTCCAGGCGCGGGTCGTCGTCGTAGACGAAGTAGCCCGGGTTGGGCGAGCCGATCATGTCGAAGTTGAGGTACGAGTCGAACTTCGCCCGGTCCGCCTCGGCGAGGCTGTCGACGTAGGCCCGCGAGCCGACCATGCCGTACTCCTCGGCGCCCCACCAGCCGAACCGCAGGTGCTTGGCGGGCTTGAGGTCCGCCTTGGCGACCGCGAGGGCGACTTCGAGGATGCCGGCCGAGCCGGAGCCGTTGTCGTTGATGCCCGGCCCGTCCTCCACCGAGTCCAGATGGGCGCCGGCCATCACCGTCTTGCTCTCGTCGCCGCCGGGCCAGTCGGCGACGAGGTTGTAGCCCTTGGTGCCGTTGTGGTCGAACTCCTGGACCTGGGTGGTGAACCCGGCCTCGTCCAGCTTGCCCTTGAGATGGTCGATGGACGCCTTGTAGCCGGGCTGTCCGTGGGCGCGGTTGCCGCCGTTGGCGTCGGCGATGGACTGCAGCTGGTCCAGGTCCGCCTTGACGGCGGAGACCGGGATGTCCGGCGCGGCGAGCGGGGCGGGACCGGCCTGGGCGCCGGCCGCGGTGAAGAGCGTGGCGGCGACGGCGGTGCAGGCGCCCGCGGCCAGGGCGGCCCGGCGTATGCGTGCGGAACGGGTCACGATGTGGCTCCGATGCTGTGTGGGGGGTTGGTGCGGAGCTTGTTGTTGTGGTGTGCGAGCGCGTACGCGACGCGTGGGGCGTGCGGGCGCGCGCAGATGAGCATCGTGACTTGTCTGTGGGCAGTCAAGGGCGAATAGCGAACGCGTTGTTCCGGCGAGCGGGGCAGCCGAGCGTTATGTCTGCTTCGAGGGGAGTTCGGAGCGGGCGGGGAATGGGGCGCCCGGGGTGCGGTCCCCAGATTTAACAAGGGATTCACCGAGGTAACGCCGCCGACATCGAGCGGAGCTAGCCTGCGAAGTCCGGGGCGATTCATGGAACTTAGCTGGAGATCAGTTTGCTTTTCCTTTGTTGAATGTGTGATACATCTATTTGTACGGGCGCGTCGATGCCTGTGACCTGGGCCGATGCGGTCCAGGCTGGTAAGAAAAGTGAGGTGAAATATGCAACTGACCCCGCATGAACAAGAACGGCTGATGATTCATGTCGCGGCGGACGTTGCCGAAAAGCGCCGGGCCCGCGGCGTACGGCTCAACCACCCCGAAGCCATTGCCCTGCTGACCGTGCACATCCTGGAAGGCGCGCGCGACGGCCGTACGGTCGCCGAGCTCATGTCCTCCGGGCGCAAGGTCCTCACCCGTGACGACGTGATGGAAGGCATCCCCGAGATGATCCACGACGTCCAGGTCGAGGCGACCTTCCCGGACGGCACCAAGCTCGTCACCGTTCACGATCC
The DNA here is from genome assembly GCF_020024005.1 of Streptomyces purpurogeneiscleroticus. Classification (NCBI taxonomy): domain Bacteria; kingdom Bacillati; phylum Actinomycetota; class Actinomycetes; order Kitasatosporales; family Streptomycetaceae; genus Streptomyces; species Streptomyces purpurogeneiscleroticus. Next base: position 12,513 of record NZ_NHSG01000131.1, on the reverse strand, counting down.
CATCAGCTGACCCAGGGAGAGCCGAAGATGATCCCGGGACAGATCCTCTACGCCGATGAGCCGGTACGCCTCAACGAGGGGCTTCCCGTCACGCGCATGACCGTCCTCAACGTCGCCGACCGCCCCGTGCAGGTCGGCTCCCACTACCACTTCGCCGAGGCCAACCCCGGCCTCGACTTCGACCGTGCGGCCGCGCACGGCAAGCGCCTGAACGTCGCCGCCGGATCGGCCGTGCGCTTCGAGCCGGGTATCCCCACCGAGGTCGAACTGGTGCCCCTCGGGGGCAAGCGGATCGTCGCGGGCCTGCGTGGCGAGACCGGAGGCACCCTCGATGGCTGAACTTTCCCGTGCCGCGTACGCCGACCTCTTCGGCCCGACGGCGGGCGACCTGGTGCGCCTCGCCGACACCGACCTGCTGATCGAGATCAGCGAGGACTGGGCCGGTGGCCCGGGGCGCAGCGGTGACGAGGCCGTCTTCGGCGGCGGCAAGGTCATCCGCGAGTCGATGGGCCAGTCCCGGCTCTCCCGTGCGGACGGCGCCCCGGACACCGTGATCACCGGCGTGATCGTCATCGACCACTGGGGCATCGTCAAGGCCGACGTCGGCATCCGCGACGGCCGCATCGTGGCGCTCGGCAAGGCGGGCAACCCCGACACCATGGACGGCGTCCATCCCGACCTCGTCATCGGCCCGGAGACCGAGATCATCGCCGGGCAGGGCAAGATCCTCACCGCTGGCGCCATCGACACCCACGTGCACTTCATCTGCCCCGAGCAGGCGACCGAGGCGCTGGCCTCCGGCGTCACGACGATGATCGGCGGCGGTACCGGCCCGGCCGAGGGCAGCAAGGCCACCACCATCACCCCCGGCGCCTGGCACGTCTCCCGGATGTTCGAGGCGATGGACGCCTTCCCCGTCAACGTCGGGCTGCTCGGCAAGGGCAACACCACCTCGGTCGCCTCGATGCGGGACCAGCTGCGCGCCGGCATCCTCGGTTTCAAGATCCACGAGGACTGGGGCGCCACCCCCGCTGTCATCGACGCCTGCCTGAACGTCTGCGAGGAGAGCGGCGCCCAGCTCGCGATCCACACCGACACCCTGAACGAGGCCGGCTTCCTCGGCGATACCCTCGCCGCCATCGCCGGCCGCTCCATCCACGCCTTCCATGTCGAGGGCGCGGGCGGCGGCCACGCACCCGACATGATCGCCATGGTGTCGGAGCCCAACGTGCTGCCTGCCTCGACCAACCCGACCCGGCCGCACACCGTCAACACCGTCGAGGAACACCTCGACATGCTGATGGTCTGTCACCACCTGAACCCCGCGGTCCCCGAGGACCTGGCCTTCGCCGAGTCCCGCATCCGGCCCTCCACCATCGCGGCCGAGGACTTCCTGCACGACATGGGTGCCATCTCGATGATGTCCTCCGACGCCCAGGCCATGGGCCGCATCGGCGAGGTCGTCATGCGTACCTGGCAGACCGCGCACGTCATGAAGAAGCGCCGTGGCGCGCTGCCCGGTGACTTCGCCGCCGACAACCACCGCGTACGCCGGTACGTCGCGAAGTACACCATCAACCCGGCGATCGCCCAGGGCATCGACCACGTCGTCGGCTCCGTGGAGACCGGCAAGCTCGCCGACCTCGTGCTGTGGGACCCGGCGTTCTTCGGCGTCAAGCCGCGGCTGGTCATCAAGGGCGGCCAGATCGCGTACGCGCAGGTGGGCGACGCCAACGCGTCCATCCCCACCCCGCAGCCGGTCCTGCCGCGCCCGATGTTCGGCGCGATCGGCAAGGCCCCCGGCGCCAACTCGCTCAACTTCGTCTCCGAGCAGGCCGTGGCGGACGGGCTGGGCGACCGGCTGGGCGTCGCCAAGGAGCTGACGGCCATCCGCTCCACCCGCCAGGTCACCAAGGCGTCCATGCGCAACAACGACGCGCTGCCGAAGGTCGTCGTCGACCCCGACACCTTCACGGTGACCATCGACGACGCGGTGGTCGAGCCGGCCCCCGCGGCCGAACTGCCCATGGCCCAGCGGTACTTCCTGTTCTGATGGCCATGTCCGACGTACCCCTGCGGAAAGGGCGGGACCGATGAGCCGCGCCGCGCTGCTGGTCCTGGCCGACGGCCGCTTCCCCGCCGGCGGGCACGCCCACTCCGGCGGCGCCGAACCGGCCGTCGCCGCCGGCCGCATCCGCGACGGCGGCTCGCTGGAGGAGTTCTGCCGCGGCCGGCTGCACACGGCCGGGCTGGTCGCGGCGGGCCTGGCCGCCGCGGCCGCCGCGGGCTGCGAACCGCTCGCCCTGGACGAGGCGGCGGATGCCCGTACACCCGTACCGGCCCTGCGTACCACCGCACGCAAGCTCGGCCGCCAGATGATGCGCGCGGCCCGGGCGACCTGGCCCTCGCCCGAACTGGACGCGCTCGCCGCGGCCCGGCCGCGCGGCGCCCACCAGCCCGTCGTCCTCGGCCTCGCCGCACGCTCGGCGGGCCTGGACCCGGAGGACGCCGCGTACGCCGTCGCGTACGAAACCGTCAGCGGCCCCGCCACCGCCGCCGTACGGCTGCTGAGCCTGGACCCCTTCGACGCGACGGCCGTCCTCGCGCGGCTCGCCCCCGACCTGGACGCGGTCGTGGCCGAGGCCGTCGCGGCCGCGGCGCGCGTCCCGCAGGACGGGACCGGCGCGCTGCCCGCCCGCTCCGCACCGCTGCTGGACATCACCGCCGAGCAGCACGCGGCCTGGCCGGTACGGCTGTTCGCGTCCTGACCCCACCCACTTTTTGCACCCCCACGGAGTCCGTATGCACCTCGACCACGATCTCGACGAGAAGTTCCCGCACCGCCACACCTACAGCGCGGCCGGGCCGCAGCGCGCCGACGGCAGCCGCCGCGCGCTGCGCATCGGCCTCGGCGGCCCGGTCGGCTCCGGCAAGACCGCCACCGTCGCGGCCCTGTGCCGCAAGCTCCGCGACGAGCTGTCCATCGCCGTCGTGACCAACGACATCTACACGCGCGAGGACGCCGAATTCCTGCTCCGCGAGGCGGTACTGCCTCCGGAGCGGATCACCGCCGTGGAGACCGGCGCCTGCCCGCACACCGCGATCCGCGACGACATCTCCGCCAATCTGGAGGCCGTGGAAGATCTGGAAGACGAGGTCGGCCCACTCGACCTCGTACTCGTCGAGTCCGGCGGCGACAACCTCACCGCCACCTTCTCCAAGGGCCTGGTCGACTTCCAGATCTTCGTGATCGACGTGGCCGGCGGCGACGACATCCCGCGCAAGGGCGGCCCCGGCGTCACCACCGCCGACCTGCTCGTCGTCAACAAGACCGACCTCGCCCCGTACGTCGGCTCCGACCTGGAGTCCATGGCCCGCGACGCCAAGGCGCAGCGCGGCGACCTGCCCGTCGCCTTCACCGCCATCAAGGGCGAGAACGGTGTCGCGCCGGTCGCGGACTGGGTCCGCGAGTGCCTCGCCAAGTGGACCGCGGGCCCGGCATGACGCTCGCGCCGCCACCGCCTGCGCCCACGGCGCCCGCTGCCGTACTGCCGGACGCCGCCGTACTGCCGGACGCCGCCGGGCCACCCGCCGCCCGCCAACTGCGCGCCACCGCCCGCATCGCCGCGGCCGCCGACCCGCACGGCGTCTCCCGGCTGCCCGTACTGGACGGCGACGGGCCGCTCGCGCTGCGCCGGCTGCGCTCGCACGACACGGCCGCCCGGGTCTGCGTGGTCGGCGCGATGAGCGCACCGGTGGGCGGCGACCAACTGCGCATCGAAGCGCGCGCCGGGGCGGGCAGCGACCTGCGGATCACCGCGGCCGCCGCGACCCTCGCGCTGCCCGGCCACCACCCGGGTACCGCCCGCTACGACGTGGCGCTGGACGTGGCCGACGGGGCGCGCCTGGACTGGCTGCCCGAGCCGCTGATCTCCGCGGCCGGCAGCGACCTGATCCAGACCACCACCGTCGACCTCGCGCCCACCGCCCGGCTGGTGCTCCGCGAGGAGCAGGTGCTCGGCCGGACCGGCGAGGCCACCGGACGGCTCGCCGCCCGGCTGACGGTCCGGCGCGCGGGCCGGGTCCTGCTGGACCAGGAGACGGCGTACGGGCCCGGGGTGCCCGGCTGGGACTCCTCCGCGGTGCTCGCCGGACACCGTGCCGTCGGCCAACTCCTCGTCGTCGACCCGGCGTTCGAGGAGCAGCCCGTACCGGTACGGACCCTGACGGCGGCCGACGGCCCCGGACAGGCCGTGTGCACGCCGCTCGCCGGGCCCGCGGCACTCGTCACCGCCGTCGCACCCGACGCACTGGCCGTCCGGCGACTGCTCGAAATGGCCGCGATTCCTACGGGTTGGTAAAGAAAACGCCGCCCGGTCTTTTCATCGGACGGTTGTACGAGACAGGATCCCCCTGCGGCTCTGTGATCATCGCCGCCACAAGTGGCACACCATGCAGGGGGAACACCTACGTGAGAAGAACAGCAGCGCTCGGCGCCGCCGGGACCGTGGTGGCGGGCGCGCTCATAGCCGGCGCCATCGCCGCCACACCCGCCAGCGCGGGCACCAACCACCAGCGCGGCTCCGCCGAGGACCGCGGCGTGCAGACCGCCGCGGCGCGCGCCGCGAAGGCCGGTATCGACTGGCAGACCTGTCCGAAGGACTGGGGCCTGGACGCCCCGATCCAGTGCGGGTTCGTGACCGTGCCGGTCGACTACGCCAAGCCGGACGGCAAGAAGATCAAGATCGCCGTGGACCGGGCCAGGAGCACCGGCACCAAGGACGAGCGCCAGGGTTCGCTGATCTACAACCCCGGCGGCCCCGGCGGCTCGGGACTCCGCTTCCCCGCCCGGGTGACCAGCAAGAACCCCCTGTGGACCAAGACCTCCAAGGCGTACGACTTCGTGGGCTTCGACCCGCGGGGCGTCGGCCACTCCGCCGCGATCTCCTGCATGGACCCGCAGGAGTTCGTCAAGGCGCCCAAGGCCGACCCGGTGCCCGACGACGAGGCCGACAAGCTCGCCCAGCGCAAGCTCGCCAAGGAGTACGCGGACGGCTGCAAGGAGCGCAGCGGCGCCCTGCTCCCGCACATGACGACGCCCAACACCGCCCGTGACCTGGACGTCATCCGCGCCGCCCTGGGCGACAAGAAGCTCAACTACCTCGGCGTCTCCTACGGCACCTACCTCGGCGCCGTCTACGCCACGCTCTTCCCCGACCACGTGCGCCGGATGCTCGTCGACTCCGTCGTGAACCCCTCGCGCGAGAAGATCTGGTACCAGGCCAACCTCGACCAGGACATCGCCTTCGAGACCCGCTGGGGCGACTGGAAGAAGTGGGTCGCGAAGAACGACGCGACGTACCACATCGGCGACACCCCCGAGAAGGTCCAGGCGCAGTGGGAGAAGCTGCGCGCGGCCGCGAAGAAGGCCCCGCTCGGCGGCCAGGTCGGCCCGGCCGAGCTCACCGGTTTCTTCCAGAACGCGCCGTACTACGACTCGATGTGGGCGCCGGTCGCCAAGGCGTGGAGCGCGTACGTCGCCGGTGACGAGAAGCCGATCATCGAGAACGCCGCGCCCGACATGAGCGACAAGGCCGGCAACATCTCCGCGGAGAACGGCAACGCGGTCTACACGGCCGTGGAGTGCAACGACGCCAAGTGGCCCACCAGCTGGCAGCGCTGGAACCGTGACAACACCCGCATCCACGAGCAGGCCCCGTTCATGACCTGGTCCAACGCCTGGATGAACCTGCCCTGCGCCACGTGGCCGGAGAAGCAGCAGACCCCGGTGGACGTCAAGACCGGCAAGGGCCTGCCCAGCGTGCTGATCGTGCAGAGCGAGCGGGACGCCGCTACCCCGTACGAGGGCGCCGTCGAGCTGCACCGCCGCCTGGCGGGCTCGCGCCTGATCACCGAGAAGGACGCCGGCTCGCACGGCGTCACCGGCCAGGTCAACCCGTGCATCAACGACCGCGTCGACGCGTACTTCGTGGACGGCAAGACGGACGCGAAGGACGTGACGTGCGCGCCGCACGCCACGCCCAAGCCGTAACGCCGTAGTGCCGTAGCGAGGCGCGACAGCGCATACAGGGCGGGGCGCCCGGGGTTTCCCGGGCGCCCCGCTCGCTTGCGCAGCCCCGCTCGCCCACGGAGGGGCCGGCGTTACTACTTGCCGGTCTGCTGCTGCGCGGCCTTCGCGTCGGCCGCGTACATGTCCACGTACTCCTGCCCCGACAGCTTCATGATCTCGTACATGATCTCGTCCGTGACGGCCCGCAGCGCGGCGTGCTCGGACGTCATGTTCGCGTACCGGGAGAAGTCCATCGGCTCCCCGAAGCGGATCGTGACGCGCATGGCGCGCGGCAGCCGCCGGCCGGTCGGCTGGGCCTCGAACGTGCCGATCACCGCGCACGGGATCACCGGCACCCCGGCCTCCAGCGCCATCGCGGCGACGCCCGTACGGCCCTTGTAGAGCCGCCCGTCGTGCGAGCGGGTGCCCTCCGGATAGATACCCAGCAGGCGGCCCCGGCGGAGCACGTTCACCCCCGACCTGATCGCGGCCCGCGACGCCTGCCCGCCGGACCGGTCCACCGGGATCTGCCCGACCCCGCGGAAGAACGCCGCGGTCAGCCGGCCCTTGAGGCCGGGCCCCGTGAAGTACTCGGCCTTGGCCAGAAAGGTCACTCTGCGCGGCACGATCGCGGGCATCACGAAGTGGTCGGCGAAGGACAGATGGTTGCCGGCGATGATCGCCGCACCCTCCTCGGGGATGTGCTCCAGCCCCTCCACCCGGGGCCGGAAGACCGCCCGCAACAGCGGCCCCAGGACGACGTACTTGAGCACCTGGTAGAACACGCGGTTCTCCTCATTCTGCTGGACCGGCTCGACGACGGTGTCTTGGCAGGTCTACTGCGCAAACGTCCTGCGCGACAGCCGTAGTGTGACGTAAGTACGTCTGGTACCTCGGCGTTTCAGGCCACGACGGCTGACGGCAAGAGTCGGTGGCACGTCGGCGACACGTCGGCGACGCCCAGGACGACATGGCGACACGGCGATATGACGACATGACGGCATACAGATATGGAGACAGCGTGAGCAGTGAAGCGGCGGAGGTGTCCGTCGCCGTAACGGGATGAGTTCAGTGTGACGCGGCGGGGGAGCGGAGGACGTGTTCGCCGTCCGTGACGGTGGTCGTGGAGCCGTCCGGGAGCAGTACGTCGGCCTCGACGCCGGGCGGGACGACGACGCGGACCTCGATGCCGCTTTCCGTACGGCGCCAGTGGGACTCGACGCGGCCGTGCGGGGTCCGGAGGGTGCCGGAGGCCCAGTCGAGGCCGGGGCCCGGGGTCGGGGCGATGCGGAGGCGGGCGTAGCCCGGTGCGGCGGGCCGGATGCCGGCGACGGCCTTGTAGAGCCAGTCGGCGACGGCGCCCAGCGCGTAGTGGTTGAAGCTCGTCATCTCGCCCGGATTGATCCTCCCGTCGGGGAGCATCGAGTCCCAGCGTTCCCAGATCGTCGTCGCGCCCTTCGTCACGGGGTAGAGCCAGGACGGGCACTCCGTCTCCAGCAGCAGCCGGTACGCGTCGTCGACGTGCCCGGTCTCGGACAGCGCCCAGGTGACGAAGGGCGTGCCGGCGAACCCGGTGGTGACGCGGTAGTCGCGGTCGCGGACGACCTCGGCGAGGCGGCGACCGGCGGCGGCGCGCGTCGCGTCGTCCAGCAGGCCGAAGCAGATGGCCAGCGCGTACACCGTCGCGCAGTCGGAGCGGATCCGGCCGCCGTCCGCCACGTAATGCTGCCGGAACGCCTCCTTGGTGCGCCGCGCCAGCTCCTCCCAGCGCGCCGCGTCGGCGTCCTCGCCGATCAGGCGCGCGGTCTCGGCGGCGAAGGAGGCCGACCGGTAGAGGCACGCGGTGGCCACGACACCGGCGTCGGCCTTGGCGGCCCACGGCTCGTGCGGTGAGGCATCGGGGTCCAGCCAGTCGCCGAACTGGAATCCCTTGTCCCACAGCCCGTTCTCCGAGAGGAGGGGGAGTACGGATTCGAGGTGGAGCACCATGCCCGGGTAGTGCGCGGCGAGCCGCTCGCGGTCGCCGTACGCCTCCCAGAGGGCCTGCGGGACCCAGACCGCGGCGTCTCCCCAGATGGCGGTGGGCCCGTTCCACTTCTCGAACAGTGCCGGATCGGGGAAGTTCCCGTGCTTCAGGACGTCGGGGACGACGTGCGGTACTCCGCCGGGGCCGGCGTGCCGGGTCTCCGCCGCGAGGTCGAGCAGCCAGCGGTGGAGGAAGTCCGCGGTGTCGAACTGGAAGGACGCCGTGGCGGCGTACGCGGCGATGTCACCGGTCCAGCCGAGGCGCTCGTCCCGTTGCGGACAGTCGGTCGGGACATGGAGGAAGTTGCCCTTCTGGCTCCACACCGAGTTTTCGACGAGCCGGTTGACCAGGTCGTTGGAGCAGGTGAAGGTGCCGGTGCGGGCCATGTCCGAGTGGATGACGACGGCCTCCAGCGCGTCCTCCGTGAGCTGCCCGGGATACCCCGTGACCTCGGCGTACCGGAATCCGTGGAAGGTGAGCGCCGGCTCGAACTCGTCGTCACCGCCGGAGAGTACGAACGTATCGGTGGCCTTCGCGGCGCGCAGCGGCCGCGTGCCGAGCTCGTCGTCCTCCAGTACCTCGGCGTGCCGGACGACGATCTCCGTGCCGGCGGGCCCCGTGGCACGCAGGCGGAGCCGGCCGACGAGGTTCTGGCCGAAGTCGACGAGCGTCCGCCCCCGCGGCGAGGTCCAGATGCGCTGCGGCCGCAGCACTTCCTGCCGGGTCGCCCGCGGGCCGGTCTGCGCGACGAGGGTGGCGCGGTCGAAGGCGGTCTCGCGGACCGCCAGCGGTGTGCCGGTGCCGCGCAGCCGGGCGTCGATCCGCTCGCCGTTGTAGAGGCTGTTCTCCAGGATCTCGCTGGTCCGGGCCGACCAGGAGGTGTCCGTCGGTACGGACTGGGTGTGCCCGTCGGCGAAGGTGATCTCCAGCTCGCCGATGAAGCCGATCTCCTCGCCGTAGTTGGCGTTCGCGCCCTCGAAGCCGAGGTCGCCTCGCCACCAGCCGTTGCCGAGCAGCACCTCGATGTCGAAGGTGCTGTCGTTGCCGAGGAGGTGGGTCACGTCGTACGTCTGGACCTCCAGCCGCCATTCGTAGGCGGTCCAGCCCGGATCGAGTACCGAGTCGGAGACCGGGCGCCCGTCGATACGGGCCTCGTAGATGCCGTGGGCCGTCGCCCGGAGCCGTGCCGCGGTCACCTGCGACCGGGGGGCGTCGAGGGCGACGGTCCGGTGCAGGACGACGGCGGCGGCGCGGTCGGTGCCGGCGGTGATCATCGTGGCGTTGTCGAGCATGGGTGACCCTTCGCGGTGTGTGAGGTGAAGTGGGCTATGCGGGGGTCGGGTCGCTGCGGAGGGAGGCCGCCCCCTGGTCCCCCTCGGCCACGCCCTCCGCGTCGAACTCGTTGCGTGTCCGGCGGCGGAAGACCAGCCAGGCGGTGCCCAGGCCGAGGGCGGTGGCGAGGCAGAGGCCCGCGTACGTCAGGCGGGGGCTGTACTGGAGGAGGGCCGGGGTGAGGACGGCCGCGACGGCGGCGAGGACGCGGGCGACGGCGATGATCCCGCCCTGCGCGGTGGACCGCAGCATCGTCGGAAACGACTCCTGCGTCCAGACCTTCATCATCCCCTCGAAGGCGAGCATGCCGCCGGCGCCGCCCAGGATCCCCATCGTGACGAACGCCGGGAGGCTGAATCCCACGACGGCGGGCGTGGCGTAGGACACGATGAGCATCACCGCGCCGGTCGCGAAGAGCCGCATCCGGTGGCGGGTGCCGACGTACTTCATGAAGACCAGGCTGCCGACCAGGCCGAGCGGGAAGCCCAACAAGCTCAGCTGCGAAGCCAGTTCGACGCTGATGCCGACGACGTTGACGGCGATGTGAGTGTGGAACTGGCCGTTGGTGTTGGCCGCGAGATTGGTCAGGCAGTAGAAGACCAGCAGTGCGGCGAACGGCATGGCGTACGGGGGCTTGAACAGCTCGCCGAGGCGCACCCGCTCCGCGCGGACCGTCCGGATGCCGCGGCGTCGCTCGTCCCGGGCCGTGAGCCAGTACGGCGACTCGGGAATACCGAGCCGAAGGAGCAGGACGATCAGGGCGACGACGGCCACGTGGGCGTACAGGATCTGGCCGCCGAGCCGGCCGAGGCCGCCGACGAGGGAGGCGATCAGGGCCGTGGCGACGATGCCGACCGTCCAGAGCATGTTCGACAGGCCGAGCAGCGCGCCCCGGTTCTTGTCGGTCGCCGCCTCGGAAATCGTGGCGAGCGAGACGGGCAGGTCGGCACCGGTGCCGAGGCCCACGAGGGCGACACCGGTCAGCATGAGCGGGAAGGACGTCCCGAAGACCAGCAGCGCGCAGCCGGCGACGGCCATCGCCATCGTCACGAGGAAGACGGCGCGCCGGCCGAAGGCGTCGCCGAGCTTGCCGCCGGCGACGGCGCCGAGGGCGATACAGAAGGTGAGGATGCCCGAGAGCCAGCCGAACTCGCTGCCGCTCAGGCCGATCGCGTCCTGGTAGATGACCAGCGCGGTGCCGTTCGAGACGATCGCTGCCGCGTCGATGTAGGACGCCATTCCCGAGACGATGCCCACCCACCAGGGGTTGGGTGTTCCGGCGGTGCGGGGGATCGGCAGAGCCATGGCGGTTCCCCTTTGAAACGTCGCGTATGGAAAGCCAGAAGTGGCTTGATGAAGACGCTGAATCGATTCAAGTGGCGATACCGTAAGGCGGCGGCGAATCGCTTCACAAGGGTGCTGCGCCGGGTTTCTCGGCGAGGCGGTGCGCCGCGTTCGCGCGCGGGCATGCGAAACGCCCCGCCGCAAGGGGGAGATGGCGGGGCGTCCGACCGGCGACCGGCCGTGGGCCGGTGCGGGCGTGCAGGGGCCGAGGATCAGCTGTTCACGCAGGTGTTGCCGAAGGCGGGGTTGAGCAGCCCGACGACATTGATGGTGTTGCCGCAGGCGTTGACCGGAACGTGGACGGGAACCTGGATGACGTTGCCGGAAACGACCCCGGGGGAGTTCACCGCGGCGCCCTGAGCGCCGGAGTCGGCCACTGCGGCGCCCGCTCCTCCCAGGACAGCGGCGGCGGCGAGGGTGGTGGCGGCGACTGCGTGACGGATGCTCATGATTTTCTCCTGATGTGAGGGAATGCCCGCACGGAGCATCTCCGGTGCGATGTGCAGAAAACGCCTGTAACCCGAACGGGGGGTCAAACTCGCTGGTACGTGTGCAAGTGCCGCCACACGGTTGACCGCGCGCCGTCCGGCCGGGCCCGCCGGTCGGTTGCGGGTACAGGAGCGCCGGGTCCTCGCTACCGGGGTGAAGTGCGGCGGAACGGGCCCTCGGTGGGCGGGCCGTCGAGGATCGAGCGGACGAGGTCGTGCAGGCGGGTGTTGTGACTGCGGGCGTAGGAGCGGAGCAGTTCGAACGCCTGGTCAATGGTCCACTCGAAGCGTTCCGCGAGCATTCCCTTCGCCTGCTCGATGGCGATCCGCGAGGTCAGGGCCGATTGCAACTGATCGACGTACCGCTGCTGCCGCAGATGGGCCACGCCTATGACCGCCGCGTCGCTCATGGCCTGTGCGGCCCGGACGGATTCGCCGGGTAATGCGTGGTGCCCGCAATGCTGGTGGTGGAGGTGGAGTGCGGCGATGGTCCGGTGTTCGTGGCGGAGGGGGATGACGGTGATGCCGGTGAACCCCTCGGACAGGGACCGGGGGACGAAGCGCGGCCATCGGGAACGGAAGCTCGGCCCGTCGAGCGGCAGATCGGCGAGCCGCCGTCCGGTACGGAGGGCTTCGAGGCCCGGTCCTTCGTTCAACTCCAGTTGTGCCTGGGCCAGTTGGCCGGACGTGTGGTCCGAGGCGGCCGCCACCGTGCAAGCGTTCTTGTTGTGCTCGTCCACGGAGATGACCGCCGTCGCCTCGACGCCCGGCAGCTTCCGGCTGTGGTCGGTCAGTCGCCGCAGTACGCCACTGTTGTCGCGGTCACGCGGGCCGGCGTCGGCGAGGTCGAGGAGAACGGGCGGCAACTGCTGATGGATCGATTGCTGATGGATCGATTCGTCGCACATACGGGTCGTCTCCTGTGGACCGAACGCCGATGATCCTGGCTAGAATCTGACGTTGGCATGCTGCTGGGTCATATCTCAAGTGCACCCGCATCCTGGCAACGGTCGCTCAGCGGAGCAAGTGGGCTACTCCCGGTCAGCGCTCCGGCCTTGGCGGATGCCGCGCTTCCGGTTCCTCTGCGCGGGGAGCACGGCGCCGACCCTGAACGGGCGGCGGCACCGGGCGCAGGGACGACTGTTGATAAGTGATGCCGTATCAGTCCGCACGGTATTCCTATCAATCCGCGCGAATTTCCTCTTCAGCGCCGGGTCGGGGCGGGTGAGGGCCCCGGGGTCACTCGGCCGTGA
>NZ_NHSG01000130.1:0-17318 GCF_020024005.1 Streptomyces purpurogeneiscleroticus | reverse complement strand
CGGCGGTGCGCCCCGGCGGTCCCGCGGCCGCGGAGCCGGGCAGGCCGGAACCGGGCAGGGCGGAGCCGGGAAGGTCGGCAGGGGCTGGGCCGACGGGCCGTCGCAGGGCATCGCGCGGATCGGCGGCGCCGTGCGCCGTCGTCTCCGGCAGCCCCCGCGGCGGCATGGCCGGGGGCGCGGCCGGCAGAGGTGCCGGTCGCGGCTCGTGGGAGGTGGGGTGCTCCGTCACGCGTGGGATTCCATCCGTCCGGGGCTGCGCGCCTGGCGCGCTGCGTCTCAAGCGCGTCGCAGGTGCAGGAAGAGCTGGATTTCGGGTGGCACGTCCGTACTGGCCGGGGCATACGCATACGAGTCCTCCCCGGTGACTTCGAAACCCGCGTCGCGCACGACATGGCGCAAGTCGTCCCGCAGGTAACCCGATACCCGGATCGTGTGGCCCAGGAACGGAATCGGGTAGTCGTCCACGTCGGACTCGACCATCGACAGGGCGAGCAGCCCGTCCGGCCGCAGCAGGCAGTGCAGCATCCGCAGCGCGTACGGGATTTCCGCGCGCGGCAGCATCAGCAGGGAGAAGAAGGCGGCGGCGCCGTCGAAGGAGCCGGGACCACCGAGCCGGCCGTCCCGCAGGTCCGCGAGGTCGAGGTGGTGGAACTCGGCGGACGGAACGTTCTCCCGCGCCGTCTTGACCATGGTGGCGGAGAGGTCGACGCCCACGACCCGGTGGCCGGCGCCGGACAGCTGAGCGGCGGTGGGCAGGCCCGTACCGCAGCCGACGTCCAGCACGCGGGAGCCGTCCGGCAGCGACGCGGCGAGCCAGGCTCCGGCGGCGCGCTGCCCCTCCTTGTGGGGGAACGCGCTGTCGTAGGCCCCGGCGATCGCGTTGAACGCCTCGGCCTGCCCGGCCCGGTCCAGTGCTAACCGGTTCAGGCCCTCGTACCCGTCGTAGCTGTCGCTCACGACCCCGCCCCTCCTGCGACCGCGGTCAAGTTCGGTTTCCAGTTCTGGAGTTGCGTCTGTGCCTTCTTGCGCCCTCTTGCGGAGGACGATCCTACGTTTGAACCAGTGGTGTGCAGCAAGGGGGCTCGCCCCTGAGCATCGTTTCAAAGGGAACGCATGTTCCCCGAAGTCGCTGCATTTCGGGCGCTTCTGTCGTCTCCGGGGCTGGGCTCGCCACTCTTGCGGGTGCGGATTTCGCACAAGCGGCCGCTTTTTGGCGGCCGGTCACACGGCCCGTCACGCGACGGCGTCACGAGGGGGAGGGGTCCCGTGCCCGGTCCCAGTCGTCCGGCAGCACCGGCAGGCTCCACTGCGGATCGGGCCGCCAGTGCTCCCAGCCGTCCGTGAACGGCGCGTCCCACGCGGTGATCCGCTCGACCGCGGCCCGGCCCGCGGCGCGTACCTCCTCGGCCTGCGCGGCCGGCATCAGCCCGTCGCTCTGCGCCTGCGCGAACTCGTCCTCGTCCCGCCACTCCCAGTGCCGGTCCGGATAGACCGCGATGTCCAGGAAGTGGTCCTCGGAGTCCACGCCGCCGGACCAGCGGCGGCGCGGCTCCTCCAAGTTCACGTACCAGTTCTTGAACCGCCAGCCGCGCTCCCAGAAGAGCCACACCGACCACGGCTCCCCGGGCCGGGCGAGCTTGAGCACGCCGGTGCCGAACCAGCGGTCCCGCACCACGCGCCGCGGCTTGGTGTACCGGCTGGCCAGCGGCTCGCGGTGGACGAGCGTGCCGTCCGCGAGCACCGGCTTCACGCAGTTCGTGCCCGGCGCCAGCCAGACGGCGAGCAGCTCGTCGGTGTCCTGGACGACGGTGACGGGCCGGCAGATGTGGAAGCGATCGGTGGCGTTGCCGCGATAGCGCCAGAGGATGTGTTCGCCCGGCGCCCAGCGCGCGGTACCGGACGTATGGCCGTCCCTGGTCTCCACCGTATCCGCTGTCATGCGCAGATCTTAGGCGGGGAACCGGCGCACCGCCGTGACATGGGCCGCAGCGAACGTCACGGATGCGTCATGCGCAGCACGTCCAGCGCCTCGTCCAACTGGGCCTCGGTCAGCGCCCCGCGTTCGACGTATCCGGACTCGATCACCACCTCGCGGATGGTCTTCCGCTCGGCCAGCGACTTCTTGGCCACCTTCGCCGCTTCCTCGTACCCGATGTACTTGTTGAGCGGGGTGACCACGGAAGGGGAGGACTCGGCGTATTCCCGGGCCCGTTCGGCGTTGGCGGTGATCCCGTCGACCGTACGGTCCGCCAGCAGCCGCGCGACATTGGCCAGAAGTCGTACCGACTCCAGGACGTTCTTGGCGATCACCGGCAGCATCACGTTCAGTTCGAAGTTGCCCGCCGCGCCCGCCGCGGCGACCGTCGCGTCGTTCCCCGTCACCTGTGCGGCCACCATCAGGACCGCCTCGGGAATGACCGGATTGACCTTCCCCGGCATGATCGACGAGCCGGGCTGGAGGTCCGGCAGCGTGATCTCCGCGAGGCCGGTACGCGGCCCGGACGCCATCCAGCGCAGATCGTTGGCGATCTTCGTGAGGCCGGTCGCGATCGTGCGCAGCTGGCCGCTGGTCTCCACGATGCCGTCCCGCGCGCCCTGCGCCTCGAAGTGGTTGCGGGCCTCGGTCAGCGGCAGCCCGGTGGCCCGCGCCACCTCCACGATCACCGCGGCGGCGAAGCCGGGCGGGGTGTTGATGCCGGTGCCCACCGCCGTGCCGCCCAGCGGCAGTTCGGCGAGCCGGGGCAGCGAGGCGGTCAGCCGCTCCACGCCGTACCGGACCTGCGCCGCGTACCCGCCGAACTCCTGGCCCAGCGTCACGGGCGTGGCGTCCATCAGATGCGTCCGGCCCGACTTCACGACCTCCTTGAACTCCTCGGCCTTGCGCTCCAGCGCGGCCGCCAGATGCTCCAGCGCGGGCATCAGGTCGGCGGTGACGGCCGCGGTGGCCGCGATGTGGATCGAGGAGGGGAAGACGTCGTTGGAGGACTGGCTGGCGTTGACATGGTCGTTGGGGTGCACGTCCCGGCCCAGCCGCTCGGTCGCGAGGGTGGCCAGCACCTCGTTGGTGTTCATGTTGGAGGACGTGCCGGAGCCGGTCTGGAAGACATCGACGGGGAAGTGGTCGTCCCAGCGGCCCTCGGCGACCTCCGCCGCGGCCTCCTGGATGGCCCGCGCGATGTCCGCGTCCACCACCCCCAGCTCGGCGTTGACCTTCGCCGCCGCGGCCTTGATCCGGGCCAGCGCCTCGATGTGCGCCCGCTCCAGCCGCTGTCCCGAGACGGGGAAGTTCGCCACTGCGCGCTGGGTCTGCGCCCGCCACTTCGCGTCGGCGGGGACCCGTACCTCGCCCATGGAGTCGTGCTCGATGCGGAAATCGCCCGACGCGCTCAAGGATGTGCCGTTGTCGCTCATGCCTATGTCAGTACCCGGGGACGGACATCTGTTCCCGGGTACTGATCCGATTCGGCGAATGCGGCGCGCCTCACCTTCCGGCGGCGCCGCTCCGGCGTCTCACCACTCGCGGCGGGCGCGACGGGCCTCGTCGCGCGAGTCGTCCAGCGCCGCCCACCGCAGCGGGTGCGTCGGATGCCCCACGACCTCGTCGATCTCCGCGTGCGCCTTGTCCATCAGCTGCCCGGCGATGTCCATGAGCGCCCGGGCGCCCGCGATCTCCTCACCGACCCGGAGCTGTTCCGGGTCGGTGGGGTGGCGGTCGGCGCGGCCGTGGCCGCGGCATTCCGTGCCGTCGCCGAGCCGCAGCAGGGCGGCGGCCTTCGTGCGGTTGCCGTCCTCCGTGAATTCCATTTCGACGTGCCAGCCGACCAGCGTGTGTGCCTGCATGGTGGCTCACCTCCAGCGGTCCCTCTTTTCAGAGTGCTCCGCCGGAGCGCTGATCACCACATCTGGAGCCCCGGAGAACAGGCCTGAGCGCTACGCGCCCTGGCGCACCGGAATGCTGGTGAAGGTCGGCGCCGGGGCCGGGTCCTGGAAGAAGTCGTTGCCCTTGTCGTCCACGACGATGAACGCCGGGAAGTCCTCGACCTCGATCTTCCAGACCGCCTCCATGCCGAGCTCCTCGTACTCCAGGACCTCGACCTTCTTGATGCAGTCCTGGGCGAGCCGGGCCGCCGGGCCGCCGATGGAGCCCAGGTAGAAGCCGCCGTGCGCGTGGCAGGCTTCGGTGACCTGCTGCGAGCGGTTGCCCTTGGCCAGCATGATCTTCGAGCCGCCGGCCGCCTGGAACTGCTCGACGTACGCGTCCATCCGGCCGGCCGTCGTCGGGCCGAACGAGCCGGAGGCGTAGCCCTCGGGCGTCTTGGCCGGACCCGCGTAGTACACCGGGTGGTTCTTCAGGTACTCCGGCATCTCCTCGCCGGCGTCGAGCCGCTCCTTGATCTTCGCGTGCGCGATGTCACGGGCGACGACGAGGGTGCCGGTCAGCGACAGCCGGGTCTTGACCGGGTGCTTGGTCAGCTCGGCCAGCATCTCGTCCATCGGACGGTTCAGGTCGATCTTGACCGCGTCCAGGTCCGGGCCCGCGCCCTCGGTCAGCTCCTCCTCCGTGGTCTCGGGGAGGAAGCGCGCCGGGTCGGTCTCCAGCTGCTCCAGGAAGACGCCCTCGGCGGTGATCTTCGCGACGGCCTGGCGGTCGGCGGAGCAGGACACCGCGATGGCGACCGGGCAGGACGCGCCGTGCCGGGGGAGGCGGACGACCCGCACGTCGTGGCAGAAGTACTTGCCGCCGAACTGCGCGCCGATCCCGATCTTCTGCGTCAGCTCGAAGACCTTCTCCTCCAGCTCGGTGTCACGGAAGCCGTGGCCGGTGGGGGAGCCCTCGGTGGGCAGCTCGTCGAGGTAGTGCGCGGAGGCGTACTTCGCGGTCTTCAGCGCGTACTCGGCGGAGGTGCCGCCGACCACGATCGCCAGGTGGTACGGCGGGCACGCGGCCGTGCCGAGCGAGCGGATCTTCTGCTCCAGGAACTTCATCATGGAGCCCTCGTTGAGGACCGCCTTGGTCTCCTGGAAGAGGAAGGACTTGTTGGCCGAGCCGCCGCCCTTGGCCATGAAGAGGAACTTGTACGCGTCACCGTCGTTCGCGTACAGCTCGATCTGCGCCGGCAGGTTCGAGCCGGTGTTCTTCTCGTCCCACATGGTCAGCGGGGCCATCTGCGAGTACCGCAGGTTGAGCTTGGTGTACGCGTCGTAGATGCCGCGGCTCAGGGCTTCCTCGTCGCGGCCCGGGGTCAGCACGTTCTGGCCGCGCTTGCCCATGACGATCGCGGTGCCGGTGTCCTGGCACATCGGGAGCACGCCGGCCGCCGCGATGTTCGCGTTCTTGAGCAGGTCCAGGGCGACGAACTTGTCGTTGCCGGACGCCTCGGGGTCGTCGATGATCTTGCGGAGCTGGCCGAGGTGCTCGGGGCGCAGGTAGTGCTGGATGTCGTGGATCGCCGCTTCCGCCAGCTTGCGCAGCGCCTCCGGCTCGACCTTGAGGAACGTCCGGCCGTCCGCCTCGAAGGTGCTGACACCCTCCTTGGTGATCAGGCGGTACGGGGTCTTGTCCTCGCCCTGGGGCAGAAGGTCGGTATAGGCGAATTCCGGCATTGCGGCCAATCCTCACTCGACGGTGACTTCGCTGTCATCAACGGCAGCTTCAACAGCCTAGAACGCCCTGAGCGGGCCGCCGCTGTGAGGTAAGGCTCAGTAGCCGTTCTCACAACTCCCTTAGAAGCCGTGTGCAGGGTGCCGTCGCATGACACGTTTCCTGAAAGCCGCGACCGGTACCCGCAAGCGCCGGGCCGCGCTCGCCGCGCTGGCCGGCACCGCGCTGACCGCGAGCACGTTCACCGCCCTGCAGGCGTACGCCGGGCCCGGGGACTCCGGCGACGACGGGGGGACGGTCGCGCTGCGCATCAAGGGCGGCGAGGCCCGCATCGACCCCCGGACGCTGCGGATCACCGCCCGTACGGCGAGCGGTACGGAGTCCGTGCTCTCCGCGGCGGCAGCGGAGTCGCTGGGCACCCCGACCCCGGTCTCCCGCCGCGGCCCCGCCTCGGCGGCCTGGTCCTACCCCGACCGCGGGCTGACCGTCTCGGCGGCCGCCCGCGACGGGCGGCTCGTCGTCGACCTGCACGCGAAGAAGGACGGCAGCCTGGGCTGGCCGTCGGCGGGCGCGGCCGCCACCGGGGACACGAAGGGCGCCGCGATCGAGCTGCCGCGCGGCGAGGGCCTGCGCATCCCCGTCGCCGACCCGTTCTGGAACTCCGCGCGGGGCGGGCTCACCGGCGAGGAGGGCATCGGCCTCAAGGACCTGACGATGCCCTTCTGGGGCACCACGGCGGGCGGCCACGGCGTGAGCACCCTCGTACCCACCGACCTCGGCACCCAGCTGCGGTTCCGCTCCACCGGCGGGCGGCTGCAGACCGCCGCGCGTCACGACTTCCGTCGCGCGGACGGTACGGACGACTACACGGTGGCCTTCTCGCTGACCGACGGCTCGCCGGTCGCGGCGGCCAGGGACTACCGCCGGTACCTCGCCTCGAAGGGACAGCTCGGCAGCCTGAAGCAGAAGATCCGCAAGAACCCCGAGGTCGCCAAGTTGATCGGCGCCCCGCACGCCTACGTATGGGGCGACGGCCGCAGTGCGAAGACCGTCGAGCGGCTCAAGAAGCTCGGCATCTCCCGCATGTGGCTCGGTTACGACGCGGACGGCAATCCCATGCCGAAGGAGGCCGTCGCCGCCGCGAAGAAGGCGGGGTACCTCGTCGGCCCGTACGACAGCTGGGACAACGCGCAGGACCCGAAGACCGCCGACACCAGCGTGGCGAAGTGGCCGGACCGGGTGTACCCGGACGGCTGTGTGCACGACGCGGACGGCAAGCCGGAGGGCGGCTTCGGCGGCCGCGGCTGCTACCTCAGCTCGCAGGCGCTCGCGGACGCCGAGCCCCGCCACCACTACCTCGCCGACCGCGCCGAGGACATGACCGCCAACGGCGTGAACAGCTACTTCCTCGACGTCGACGCCACCGGCGAGCTCTTCCGGGACCACACGCCGGGCCACCCGATGACGCAGGCCGAGGACCGCGCGAACCGGCTCCAGCGGATGCGCGGGGTGTCCGGGGGCGCCCTCACCGGCGGCCGCCCGTACGTCCTCGGCTCGGAGTCGGCGGGCTCCTGGGCGAACCAGGTGATCGACTTCAGTCACGGCTCCAGCACGCCGGTCCACGACGGCCTGTGGAAGGCCGAGCGCGACAAGAAGACGTGGGGCGGCTACTGGCCCAAGGGGCGGCCCGGCATGTTCTTCAAGCCCGCGACGCTCGACACGTCCGTCGCGCGCGCCATGTTCGACCCCCGGTACCGGGTGCCGCTGTACGAGACGGTGCTGCACGACTCGGTGGTCAGCACCGACCGCTGGGAGCTCTCCCTCTACAAGCTGCCGGAGCAGAAGAAGGACCGCGCGCTGCTCGCCATGCTCTACAACACCCCGGTCAATCTGGCGCTCGACGGCAAGGCGCTGGACGAGCACGGCAAGGAGATCGCCGCCATGCAGCGCTTCTTCGCGGGCATCCAGAAGGCCGCGGGGACGGCGGCGATGACGGACTTCCGTACGCTCACCGCCGATCACCGGGTCCAGCGGACCACCTTCGGGGGCGGCCTGAAGATCACGGCCAACTTCGGCAGCACGGCGTACCGCGGCCTCCCGGGCGGCTGCGTCCAGGCGACCGGCGGACCGGCCGGACCGCAGCGGTTCTGCCCGGAGGGCTGAGGCCGGCTCGGCCCGAGATCGGGGTTGCGCACTAGTCGCGATCTATCGCGTCTCGCTACGCTACGGATGTGGACGCATCTGACAACGGGGGACAGCGCCCCGCATCCGTGGACCTCACCAAGCCCGCGCAGGCCCCGCCCGCCGAGGCCGCGATCCGGGCCTCGGACGCCGACCGGGACCGTATCGCCGAGATCCTGCGCGAGGCGCTGGCCGAGGGCCGGCTGGACGCCGAGGAGCACGCCGAGCGCATCGACGGCGTCTACCGCGCCAAGACCATGGGTGAGCTGGAGCCGCTGATCGCCGACCTGCCCGCCGGCCGGGAGCGGGCGGGCACGGACCGGACGGCGGCCGCGTACACCCCGGAGCCGCCTGCCGGCTCCGCGGCCGCCACCCTCGTCGGTGTACTGAGCTCGGCGGTCCGCAAGGGCCGCTGGCGGGCGCCCGCACGGATCTCCGCGGTGGCCGTCCTCGGCTCCGTGGAGATCGATCTGACCGAGGCGCTCTTCACGCACCAGCACCTCCACATCAAGGCCGTCTCCGTCCTCGGCAGCGTGGAGATCCGGGTGCCGGAGAACGTGACGCTGCGCGGCAGCGGCTCCGGGGTGCTCGGTGCCTTCGAGGCCGAGACGTACGAGTCGGACGACCCGGCGGCACCCGTGATCACGGTGCACGGCTTCACGCTGCTCGGCAGCGTCGAGGCCAGGCCGAAGCGCGGCAAGTGGGTACGTGATCTGCAGGACCGGATGCACGGCCGGCTGCACGGCCGGACGCGGGACCGCGGGGAACGGCGGCACGGGCACATGTAATGCGGTGGCACGGGCACATGTAATGCACAGCTGTAAGGGGCGCCGCATCCGACACTGCTTTCAACGCATGCGCCACGGTGTGCATAGAGCCGCGTACAGCGGGTAGGGCTGGTGCATCGTCTCTCGTACGGCTGCGGGGTGTGCGAAAACGTCGTGCGCAGCGAGACGGGCAAGTGGTGACTGAAATCGCCGAGCCGTCGTCAGGAGTAGACCGTGCTGCTACCGCATCAGCCCCTGCAGGACGCCGCAGTCGTGCCCGCCCAGCGAGTGCCCGCCAGGGACGAGGCGGGACCCTGGCACTCCGAGGCGGTGTGCCGACGGGACGAGGCGGGACTCTTTTTCGCGCCGTCGAAAGAACCGACGGCCGCCCGGCTGGCCAGGGAGGAAGCCGCGAAGCGGGTCTGTGCCCGCTGCCCAGTGATGATCGAGTGCCGCGAGCACGCCCTGCTCCAGCCCGAGCCGTACGGCGTCTGGGGCGGCCTGACTGCCGCCGAGCGCCGCGTCGTCCTGGCCCGCCGCCGGCGCCGCGACGCCGAGCTGCAGCGCTCGGCCCGGATGCCGGCCGCGGGCTGACGCCTGTAGGACCCATAGCAACGGCCCGGTGCCCCACCGCGAGAGCGGCGGGGCACCGGGCCGTCGGGCGTCCGGAGCGGCGCCTCAGCTGGGCCGCTCGAAGTCGATCGAGCTGTAGGCGCGCAGCTTGGAGAGCCGGTGCTCAGAGTCGATCTGCCGGATTGTGCCGGACTTGGAGCGCATCACCAGCGACTGGGTGGTGGCGGTCTCCGCGCGGTAGCGGACGCCGCGCAGCAGCTCGCCGTCGGTGATGCCGGTGGCGACGAAGAACACGTTCTCGCCGCTGACCAGGTCATCGGTGTGCAGTACGCGGTCCAGGTCGTGCCCCGCGTCCAGCGCCCGTTGGCGCTCCTCGTCGTCCTTGGGCCACAGCTTGGCCTGGATCGTGCCGCCCAGGCACTTGATCGCGCACGCCGTGATGATGCCCTCGGGGGTTCCGCCGATGCCCAGCAGCAGGTCCACACCGGTGCCTTCGCGTACGGCCATGATCGCGCCGGCCACGTCGCCGTCGGCGATGAACCGGATGCGGGCGCCCGCCTCGCGGATCTCCTTGACGATGCCGTCGTGCCGGGGCCGGTCCAGGACGACGACGGTGACGTCCTCGGGGCTGGAGCGCTTGGCCTTGGCGATGCGGCGGATGTTCACGCCGACCGGTGCGTTGATGTCGACATAGTCGGCGGCCTCGGGGCCGGTGACCAGCTTGTCCATGTAGAAGACCGCGGACGGGTCGAACATGGAGCCGCGGTCGGCGACGGCCATGACGGAGACGGCGTTGGCCATGCCCTTGGCCGTCAGCGTCGTACCGTCCACGGGGTCCACGGCCACGTCGCACTCGGGGCCGGTCCCGTCGCCCACGCGCTCGCCGTTGTACAGCATCGGCGCGTGGTCCTTCTCGCCTTCGCCGATGACGACCACGCCGTTCATGGAGACGGTGTGAATCAGGGCACGCATGGCCTTGACCGCGGCGCCGTCCGCGCCGTTCTTGTCGCCACGGCCGACCCAGCGGCCCGAGGCCATGGCGCCGGCCTCGGTGACCCGGACCAGTTCGAGTGCGAGGTTGCGATCGGGGGCCTCTGGGCTGACCTCGAGCTGGGACGGCAGATGATGCTCGGTCATCGGAGCGCACCTTTCTGTACGGCGACGGCCGGTTAGGTGAGGGTTCGATTGACCTTATCGCTATGTCGAGAAAATGAGCAGAGGGGTCCACGGATGAGCGCTGCATCCCGGCCGGAGCACGGCGGAGGCGCCGTGGGTGGGGGCCTTGTCCGGGCCGTTCCCGGCATGGGGGACCATAGAGGGCGTGGCTGGTATGCGAGGCAAGCAGACGGTGCGGGACATGGTCCTGTCGATGGCGGTGATCGGCGTGGTCGTCGCGGCGATTTACTTCTTCATCCCGCACGACGACAGCAAGGACGCCCAGAACAGCGCGGTGAAGACGGTCAGCTACCGGGTCGAGCTGACGACCGCCCGGCGCGCGGCGACGTATCCGGTCGCGGCGCCCGAGGGGCTGCCCAAGGGCTGGCGCGCCACCTCCGTCTCGTACCGGGTGAGCGACGACGGCCGGGGCGGCGCCTGGCACCTCGGCCTCCTCAGCCCGGAGGACCAGTACGCGGCGGTCGAGCAGAGCGATGCGCCGGCGCGCGAGTACATCAAGAAGGTCACGCTGAACGCCACCCCGGCCGGCGGCAGCCGGGAGGTCGACGGCGCCCGCTGGGACGAGTACAAGGGCGACACGTACAAGGCCCTCGTGCGCAAGGAGTCCGGCCACACCACGGTCGTCACCGGCACCGCGTCCTACGAGGGGCTCGCGGAACTGGCGGGCGCGCTCAAGGCGAAGTAGCGGCGTCACCGCATACGACAAGGAGGCCGCCGCACCCGGAGGGGTGCGGCGGCCTCTGCCGTACGCGAGGGGCTCAGACCGTGGTGGCGGCGTCCTCGAAGGACAGACGCGGCGAGCGCGGGAAGAAGGCGTCCTCGCCCGGCTTGCCGATGTTGATCACCATGAAGGACTTCTGCTTGCCGTCGCCGAAGAACTCCTTGTCGACGGCGGTGAAGTCGAAGCCCGTCATCGGGCCGGCGGCCAGGCCCGCGGCGCGGACGCCGAGGATGAAGTAACCGGCCTGCAGGGTGGCGTTCTGGGTGCCGGCGACCTCGCGCGCGGCCGCCTCGGAGAAGAACGTGTCCTTGATGCCCGGGGCGTGCGGGAAGAGCTCCGGCAGCTTCTCGTGGAAGTCCAGGTCCACGGAGAGGATGACGGTCAGCGGGGCCGACAGCGTCTTCGGGCCGTTGGCGCCCATGGCGTGCTCGACGAGGCGCTTGCGGGCGTCCTCGGAGCGGACCAGCGTCAGGCGCAGCGGCGACTGGTTGAAGGCGGTCGGGGCGAACTTCACCAGGTCGTAGATGGCCTGAACCTGCTCGTCGGTGACCGGCTCGTCCGTGAACGTGTTGGCGGTCTGGGCCTCGCGGAAGAGGAGGTCAGCAGCGGCGGCGTCAAGGGCGAGAGTCATGGAGGGCACCTCGGTGATTCGTGGTGGTTCCGGGCCGGGAACGGTCCGGTCGTACACCCTCCACTTTAACGCCGATAGGTTAACCTTCAACTAAAACGCGGGGGTTGTGAGCGGATTCACATGGGTGGCGGGGCGGGTGCCGGCCGCGCTCCGGCGGGGACCCGGCGGGGACCGGTTACTCCTCCGCCTGCTCCTCCTCCGCCAGCGCCGCGTCCAGCCGGGCCCGGGCGCCGTCCAGCCAGCGCCGGCACACCTTCGCCAGCTCCTCGCCGCGCTCCCACAGCGCGAGCGACTCCTCCAGCGTCGTGCCGCCCGCCTCCAGGCTGCGGACCACCTCGATCAGCTCGTCCCGCGCCTGCTCGTACCCGAGCGTGGACGTCACGTCCGGCGCGCCCGCCGCCCCCGTACCGGCTTCGCCGTCCGTGTCCATGCCCGTGTCCGTCTTCGCCTTGGCCATGCGCCCCAGCCTAAGCGGGGGGTGTGACAGCGCCGTCCACGCGGCGGACCGTGAAATCGCCCTCGGCCACCCGGGCCCGCAGCTCCTCGTCCGCGCCGACCTCCTCCGGCGAGCGGACCGCGCTGCCGTCGGAGCGCTGCAGTACCGCGTAGCCGCGCTCCAGCGTCGCCTTGGGGGAGAGCGCCACCACCCGCGCGAGGGTGTGCGACAGCTCGGAGTCGGCCCGGTCCAGCAGATGGCCCAGCGTGCGCCGGCCGCGCTCCAGCAGGGCGGTGACCTGCTCCTCGCGGGCCTCCACCATGCGGTGCGGCTCCCGTATGCACGGGCGGTTCAGCGCGCCCGCGAGGCCGCGCTCCTCGCGGTCCAGGAAGCCGGTGACCGAGCGCAGCGCGCGCTCCCGCAGGTGCTGGATGCGGACCAGCTCCTCGCCCACGTCCGGTACGACCTTCTTCGCCGCGTCCGTCGGCGTCGAGGCGCGCAGGTCGGCGACCAGGTCCAGCAGCGGGCTGTCCGGCTCGTGCCCGATCGCCGACACGACGGGCGTACGCGCCTCGCCCACGGTCCGTACGAGCTGCTCGTCGGAGAACGGCAGCAGGTCCTCCACGCTGCCGCCGCCCCGCGCCACGATGATCACGTCCACGTCCGGCCGGGCGTCCAGCTCCCGCACCGCCTCGATCACCTGCGGCACGGCATGCACCCCCTGCACCGCGACGTTCCGCACCTCGAAGCGGACGGCCGGCCAGCGGTGCCGGGCGTTCTCCAGCACGTCCCGCTCGGCCGCGCTGGCCCGGCCGCAGACCAGCCCGATCAGCTGCGGCAGGAACGGCAGCGGGCGCTTGCGCTCCACCGCGAACAGCCCCTCGGCGGCCAACGCCTTCTTCAGCATCTCCAGCCGCGCGAGCAGCTCGCCGACGCCCACCGGCTTGATCTCGGCGGCCCGCAGCGAGAGCTGGCCGCGCGGCGCGTACCACTCCGGCTTCGCGTGCACCACGACCCGGGCGCCCTCGCTGATCACGTCCGCGACCTTGTCGAACACCTGGCGATAGCACGTCACGCTCACCGAGATGTCGTGCGACGGGTCGCGCAGCGTCATGAAGACGACGCCCGCGCCGGGCCGCCGGGAGAGCTGGGTGATCTGCCCCTCGACCCACACCGCGCCGAGCCGGTCGATCCACCCGCCGATCAGGCGGGACACCTCGCCCACCGGGATGGGGGTCTCTGCGGACGTCTGTAGAGCCATGCGCCGAGCGTATCGGCGGGGTCCGACAGCGGGGGCGCGGGCCGCGTGCCGGGTGCGGCGCCGTCGCGCGGGGGCGCTGCCCCCGGACCCCCGGTCCTCAATCTCCCCCAGCTACCGCTGGGAGGTGCCCCCGGACGGACTGGATGTGCTGGACCTGGCGCGCTTCACGTACTGCGCAGCCAGTACCACCAGGCCCACCACCAGCCACGCCCCGCCGACCACCTGGGCCGTCGGGGACGCCTCGACGATCACCGCGACGACCACCGCGAGGCCCAGCAGCGGGACGATCACATGGGCCAGTACGCCCCGTGCCGCGGCCCGCTTGCGCAGCCAGAAGTAGCCGATCACCGACGCGTGCAGCAGCCCGAAGGCGGTCAGCGCGCCGACGTTCACGATCGAGGACAGGTGGTCCAGGCCGTCGTCCCGGCGGGCCGCCCACACGGCCGCGACCAGCGTCACCACCGCCGCGCCCAGGAGCGCCCGGCGCGGTACCCCGCTCCCCGCGTCCACCTTCGCCATCGCTCCCGGCAGCCGCCGGTCCCGGGCCATCGCGAACAGCAGCCGGCCGGCCGCCGCCTGCCCGGCCAGCGCCGCGAACGCCGCGCCGATCGCCTTGCTCGCCGCGACCAGCTTCTGCAGCCACTCGCCGGCCGCCGCGTTGGCCGTCGCGTAGAAGGCGTCGCCCTGCTCGGCCGGCTTCGCCGCCAGCTCGGCCGCCGACATCGGCGCGAGCAGCGCGGCCAGGTACGTCTGCACGGCGAACAGCACGCCCGCCACCACCAGGCAGGTCAGCACCGCCCGCGCCACCCGCCGGCCGCCCCCGGACGCCTCCTCGGCGAACGCGGCGATCGCGTCGAAGCCCAGGTACGACAGCACCGCCACCGACACCGCCGCCAGCACCGCGCTCGTCGAGAAGCCGCCCTCGCCCGTGAGCGGCACCGTCCAGCCGCGCTGCGCGCCGTCCGTCGCCAGCACCCACACCGCCGCCACGACGAAGACCACCAGCACCGCGATCTCCATCGCCAGCACCAGGAAGCCCACGACGGCCGCGGTCCGTACGCCCCACAGGTTCAGCAGCGTGGTGACGACGACCGCGGCCGCCGTCCAGATCCACTGGTGCACCGACGGCACCAGGGAGTGCAACGCGATCCCGGAGAAGAGGTACGCCACCGCCGGGATCAGCAGGTAGTCCAGCATCGCCATCCAGCCCGCGACGAAGCCCGCGCCCTCGCCCAGGCCGATCCGGGCGTAGGTGAAGACCGAGCCGGCCTGCGGCGCGACCCGCACCATCTGCGCGTACGAGTACGCCGTGAAGGCCATCGCGATCGTGGCGACGACGTACACGAGGGTGATCGCGCCGTGCGACTTGGCCTGCAGCGTCCCGAAGATGCCGACAGGCGCCATCGGGGCGATGAAGAGCAGGCCGTAGACGATCAGGTCCCGGAAGGACAGGGACCGCTTCAGCCGGACCCCGGCGGCCACGGTGGCGCCGGCGGCGCCGTCGGTGCCCGTGGAGCCGTCGGGATCGGGAGCGCCGCCGGACGGGGGCTGCGGCTCGGCCGTTGGGGACATGGCGGACACCTCTGCAGTACGCACGGGCCGCCGGCGATCGACGGCCTCACATGATCGTCGGCCGTACCGCCGCTCCGGGCAAGCCGCCCTGCCGTACCGGCGGCTGCCCAGAGTCCGTACCGGCATCAGCCCGAAGCCGTACGGCCATCCGCCCTGACAACGCTGCGTTTCGACCTCTGGCCATGCCTTCCGTTCGCCGCCACCCCGACCCGTACGATGGGGACCATGACCACCCCGACTTCCCGCCGCGTCCTCCTCGCCGCCCCCCGTGGATACTGCGCCGGCGTGGACCGAGCCGTCATCGCCGTCGAGCAGGCCCTGCAGCAGTACGGCGCGCCCGTCTACGTACGTCATGAGATCGTCCACAACAAATACGTGGTCAAGACGCTGGAGAAGAAGGGTGCGATCTTCGTCGAAGAGACGGAGGAAGTGCCCGCGGGCAACATCGTCATCTTCTCCGCGCACGGCGTCGCGCCGGTCGTCCACGACGAGGCCAAGCGCGGCAAGCTCGCCACCATCGACGCCACCTGCCCGCTCGTCACCAAGGTCCACAAGGAAGCCGTCCGCTACGCCAAGGAGGACTACGACATCCTCCTGATCGGTCACGAGGGCCACGAAGAGGTCATCGGCACCAGCGGCGAGGCCCCCGACCACATCACCCTGGTCGACGGCCCGGACGACGTGCGGAACGTCGAGGTCCGCGACCCGGACAAGGTCGTCTGGCTCTCCCAGACCACCCTCTCCGTCGACGAGACCATGGAAACGGTCGACGCCCTGAAGGGCCGCTACCCCAACCTCCTCTCCCCGCCCAGCGACGACATCTGCTACGCCACGCAGAACCGCCAGACGGCCGTGAAGCAGATGGGCGCCCAGGCCGACCTCGTGATCGTCGTCGGCTCCAAGAACTCCTCGAACTCCGTCCGCCTGGTCGAGGTCGCGCTCAACGCCGGTGCCAAGGACGCGCACCTGGTCGACAGCGCCGACGAGATCGACGAGGCGTGGCTGGAAGGCGTCGGCACGGTCGGCGTCACCTCCGGCGCCTCCGTCCCCGAGGTCCTCGTCGAGGGCGTACTGGAGTGGCTCGCGCAGCGCGAGTACGAGGACGTGGAGACCGTCACCGCCGCCACCGAGTCCATCCACTTCTCGCTGCCCAAGGAGCTCCGCCGCGACCTGCGCGCGGAGGCCAAGGCGGCGACGGACGGCGAGTCCGCCGCGGAGTGACCCGACAGCACCCCACCGGCCGGTCCGTCTTCGGACCGGCCGGTTCGCCTTGTGAGGGGCGGATTCGAGGGTGGATTTGAGGGGTGAAGCGGCCCCTGTCCGCCTAGCCTTTCCCCATGAACGTATTCGGCGTGGACATCGGCGGTTCGGGCATCAAGGGCGCTCCCGTGGACCTGGAGCGCGGCGAGCTCAGGGAGGAGCGCTTCAAGGTGCTCACCCCGCACCCGGCCACCCCGGAAGCGGTCGCCGACGGCGTCCGGCAGGTCGTGGAGCACTTCGGCTGGTCGGGGCCGGTGGGGGCGACGTTCCCGGGAGTGGTCACGGGCGGGGTGACCCGTTCGGCGGCCAATGTCCACAAGTCATGGATCGGCACCGACGCCGTCGCCCTGCTGACCTCCCGGCTCGGCGGCGAGGCCGGCGGGTGCGAGGTCACGGTACTGAACGACGCGGACGCGGCCGGGCTCGCCGAGATGCACTTCGGAGCGGCCCGCGGCCGGATGGGCACGGTCATCATGCTGACCCTGGGCACCGGCATCGGCAGTGCCGTCTTCACCGACGGGCAGCTGGTCGCCAATACCGAGCTCGGCCACCTCGAACTGGACGGTCACGACGCCGAGACCCGCGCCTCGACCCGGGTCAAGGACGAGGAGGACCTGAGCTGGCACGAGTGGGCGCCCCGGCTGCAGAAGTACCTCCGGCACGTCGAGATGCTCTTCACGCCCGAGCTGTTCGTGATCGGCGGCGGGGTCAGCCGCAAGGCCCACAAGTTCCTGCCGCTGATCGAGGGCGTCAGGGCCGAGATCGTGCCTGCGCAGCTTCAGAACAACGCGGGGATCGTGGGGGCCGCAATGGCCGCCCGGCGGGCTTCCCACCCGGCTGCTTCCGCTCCCGCCCCTGGTCAGGACGCCGGTCTCGGGGCCGCCGACCCCCGCCCCGGTACACCTCGTGACGCTGCGCGCGCCGCCGGAGGATGAGCAGGCCCTTCCGTACGCCGACGATCAGCACGCTGAGGGCCGTGCCGAGGTAGAGCCAGCCCGCGTTGACCGCGAGCAGGGTGAAGACGCCCATCAGCAGGCTGCCCGCGCCGTCCCCGCCGCGCGCGACGGGCAGGCTGCCGACGGTGTACGCGATCGGCAGCGTGACGGGCGCGACGACCAGGTCGTACGGGCGTACCCAC
>NZ_NHSG01000129.1:0-18237 GCF_020024005.1 Streptomyces purpurogeneiscleroticus | reverse complement strand
GGCGAAGAGGGCGAAGCCTGTGGAGAGGGCCGCGGCGGTGGCGCGGAGGGGGCGGCTCATGTGCCAGGGGGCTTCGAAGCGGCGGGTGAGCAGGGTGAGGGCGGCCAGCGTCAGGGCGAAGAGGGGGAGCCAGGCCAGGCGGGTGAGCAGCCAGGCCGCTGAGTCGGGCGGCGTGGTCAGGCCGGGGACCGGGCCGAAGTACGACGAGGGCACCGCCACTGCCAGCATCGCGGTCTGGTGCCAGCAGAACACGGTCATCGCGCAGAGGTTGACGACCACGACCGGCGCCCACAGCGCAGGCCGGCGCAGCAGCGCGGCGATCCGGTCCCGCAGCAGGACGGCGGCCCCGCACTGCGCCGCCGCCAGCGCCGGGACCAGCAGCGACGGCGGGTGCGAGTTCGTCCGGGCGGTACCCGGGACGCCGACCATGCTCGCGGGGTAGTGGAAGACCAGGAGGAGGACGGCGAACACGGCCGCACCGCCGGTCAGCAGCGTCCACGCGGCGCGCCGGCCGAGCCTCGCCCGCTGCCCGGACCGCGTGGGGGCAGCTCCCTCGCCCCAGCAGACCCCGAGCTGGTACGCGAACAGCCAGCCGGGGAGCAGGTTGAGCAGCGCGAGCCAGGACGGGACGGCGGCGGCGTACGGGCCGTACCGCAGGAAGTCGACCACCGCGACGGCCGCGAACAGCGGTGCGGCCGCCCATGGTCCGAGCCGGTGCGCGGCGCGCACACAGTACGGAGTGAGCGCCGTGATCCCGGCGTACACGCCCACGAACCACAACGGCTGCACGACCAGCACCGCCCCCGTCCGCAGCGTCGCCTCGGGCACCCCGGCGGCGGCCAGCACCCCTGTCAGCAGCGCCCATACGGCCGTTACGGCGAGCGCCGGGCGGCCCAGGCGGGCCAGCCGGCCGCCCAGCCAGCGCGTGGTGGACTCCCCGCGCTCACTCGCGCGCCGGTAGGACAGCACCGAGGAGTACCCGCCGACCAGGAAGAAGATCCCCAGCAGTTGGAGCACCCAGCTCACCGGCGCGAGGAAGCCGAGTGCGGACAGCGCGCTGGCGTTGTGCAGCGCGCCGTCGGCGTCCCGTGTGAAGCCGCCGGCCAGCCAGTGCCCGGTCGGCACGGCGAGCAGCGCGAGCGCCCGCAGTCCGTCGATCCCGCGGTCGCGGTGTGCCGGGGTGCGGTCCTCGATGGCGGTCATGGCCCTGCGGAGCGGGCCGTATTGCTGTCCGGCTTTCGGTAGCGCGAGAGTCATGGCGGTGTCCTTGGCTGAAGGCGCGCTCAGCGCACGCGGGAGGGGTGGCCGAGCACGATGTCGGCGAAGCCGTCCAGGGAGTCGGTGCCGGGCACGAGGTAGCCGGTGTGGCCCTCGGCGCGGTCGGCGGCGACGCGGCGCGCGCCGAACGCGGGGTCGGTCGGGTCGGTGCCGTGGCCCAGGCCCAGCACCTCGACGTTCGGTATGTGGGCGATCCAGTCCGAGGCGTCCCGGGCCGCCCACACCCGCCCGCCGGCGTGCAGATCGGCGGCGCGCTCCGTACGCGCCCCCGGTGAGCCGAAGAGGATCACGTCACCGACCGCGCTCCGTCCGGCGCGGGGCGCCGCCAGGCCGCAGACGACCGAGCCGTAGCTGTGGCAGAGCAGGGCGGGCGCCGGGGCGCCGGTCGCGGCGAGCCCCGTCAGCAGCCGGGCCAGCCGCGGCGCGCCGGCCTCCGCGAGCCGCCCCGTCGCGGCGTCCGGGCCGAGGCCGACCGGCGTGGTGTAACCGGCCCAGGCGATCACCGCGGTGGGCGTCGCCGGATCCTCGGCGGACATCCGGGCGCGCAGCGAGGCCGCCATGGCGGTCGGCGTGCCGTACCGGTCCCGCTCGCGGTCGAACGAGCCGAGGTCGATGTCCGAGCCGGGCACGACCACCGCCGTGCGCCGGGCCGCGCCGAGGTCTCCGTACACCTCGGCGACCTGGCCCCGGCCGCGCGGGTCGAAGAAGAGGATCTGCCGCCCGGGGGCGAGGAGTTCGGAGCAGCGGGCGGCCAGTGCGCGGGCCCGGCCGCGCTCTTCGGCGGCGCGGTCGGGGTCGTCCGCGCGGGCGTACAGACGGGCGCGCTCGGCCCGCAGGGCGCGGGCATTCGCCTGATAGCGCAGCCGTACGGGCGCGCCGTCCAAGGTGCCCACGGTCATGGGGTGCCGGTCGGCGAGCCGTTGCCGCTCCGCCTCGGTCAGGCCGGCGAAGAAGCGGGCGACGGCGGCGGGCGAGGCGGTCGCCGGGTCGGGCAGCGGCCGGCCGAGCGTGTGGTCGGCGCGCCAGGCGGCGACGCCCGGCGCGGGGCCGGTGACCGCGGTCTGCTCGGTTCCGGCGGCCCAGCCGCCGGTGGCGGCGACGATCGCGACGGCCACGAGGAGGGCGGCGATGCCGCGGCGCCGCCGGCGAGTACGCGTTCGCGTACCGGGCTGCTTACCGGGCCGTGTACCGGTATGTGACGCGGCGGCGAGCGGCAGGGTGCGCGGCGGCATCGTAGGTCTCCCTCTCCAGGCGGTGTGGCGGAGGGAAACCTAGGGACGGGGTGGGCGGTGCGGCGTCACACCACGGGGGCAACTGCCCGGTGATACCGGGGTATCGGGTCCTCGTCCGTACGGAGGAGGGGGCTCACCGGTCGCCCGGTGTCACCAGCCCCGACTCGTACGCGAAGATCACGGCCTGGGCGCGGTCGCGCAGGTCGAGCTTGGCCAGCACCCGCCCGATGTGGGTCTTCACCGTCTGCTCGGCCAGCACCAGTTCGGCCGCGATCTCCTGGTTGGACAGGCCGCGCGCGATCAGCTCCAGCACCTCGGTCTCGCGCGCGGTGAGGCCGTTCAGCCGCAGTGCGGCGCGGTCCTTGCGGGGTGCGGGGCGCTGCCGCGCGAAGTCGGCGATCAGGCGGCGGGTCACCGAAGGGGCGAGCAGCGCCTCGCCGGCCGCCACGACCCGCACCGCGGAGATCAGGTCGGCCGGCGGCGCGTCCTTCAGCAGGAAGCCGGACGCGCCGGCGCGCAGCGCTTCGTAGACGTAGTCGTCGACGTCGAAGGTGGTGAGCATCAGGACCTTCGGGCGGTGCACGACGCCCGGGGGCGGGGACAGCAGCTGTCTGGCGGCCTCCAGGCCGTCCATCTCCGGCATCCGGACGTCCATCAGCACCACGTCGGGGTGGGTGCGGCGGCTCAGTTCGACGCCCTGCGCCCCGTCCGCCGCGTCGCCGACGACGTCGATGTCGCTCTGCGCGGCGAGCAGCGCGGCGAAGCCCGCCCGCACCATGGCCTGGTCGTCAACGATGATCACGCGGGTGGTCATGCGCGCGTCGGGTCCTTCCCCGTCGGGGGCTCCGTGAGCGGGAGCCGGGCGGCGACACGGTAACCCCCGTCCGGCAGGGGACCGGTGTCCAGGGTGCCGTCCAGCAGGCGTACGCGCTCGCGCATTCCGACCAGACCATGGCCCGTTCCGGTCGTCTCCAGCGGCTCGGCGGCGTGCGGCGGCGGGCCGTTGACGACCAGGACCGTCAGGCCGGTGCGGTCCGGCGTGACCGATACGCGGGTGCGCGCGCCGGGTGCGTGCCGTACGACGTTCGACAGCGCCTCCTGCACGATCCGGTACCCCGACAGGCCGACGGCGGGCGGGAGTTCGCCGAGCGCCCGGGAGAGCGTCAATTCCACCGGCACACCGGCGCGTATGGTCCCCTCCACCAGCCGCTCCAGCTGGTCCAGGCCCGGCTGCGGCGCCTTCTCGGGACCGCCGTGCTGCTGCTCGCTCTCCTCGCTGCGCAGCACGCCCAGCAGCCGGCGCATCTCGCCCAGTGACTCGCGCGCCGTCGCGGCGATCGTCCCGAACTCCTCGGCGGCTTCCGGCGGGAGCCCCTGGAGGCGGTACGGCGCGCTGTCCGCCTGCACCGTGATCACCGACATGTGGTGCGCGACGACGTCGTGCAGCTCGCGGGCGATGCGGGTGCGCTCCTCCAGCAGTGTGCGCCGGGCACGCTCCGCCTCGCTGATCGTCTCCTGCTCCGCCAACTGCCGCCGGGCGTCCCCGCGTTCCCGCAGTGCGCCCGCCAGCAGCAGCACCACGCCGGTGAGTACGAAGAGCAGCAGCCAGGTGGCGTCGGAGCGGGCGGGTCGGAGGAGGCCGAAGAGGATGCCGGCCGCGCCGGTGGCGAGCCACACGCCGAGCAGTACGCGGCGCCGCTCGCGCAGCCCGAGGGCGAGCGCCAGGGCGAGGTACCCCACGATGGTGGGCGGCGGCCAGGGCCAGATGGTGCCGGGGGCGGCCGGGATGCCCGCCAGGGCCAGCGCGGCGGCCAGGTCGGCCGTGAAGATCACCCACCATGCCTGCAGCGGGCGGCCGACCGCCAGCAGCAGCGGGAGGGTCTGGGCGACGCCGAGCGCACCGGCCAGACCGCTGTTCATGCCGTAGTCGCCGCCCAGCACGACGATGGTGCTCGGCAGCAGCGAGGCGGTGAACCCGAAGGCGACGACGTACGGCACCCACCGCAGCCAGCGCGGCCGGCCCGCGCCGAAAAGGGGCTCGGGGAAAGGGGAGGAGGTGAACATCGCCGGATCAGCGTAGGGGGCCGGGTCCCGGCGGGGCGTCATACTGCGGTCGTCAGTACGAGGTCATACCTGGGTATCAGGGGCGGCGGTATGAGGTGCGGCGGCATGAGGGCCCGCCACTTCGCTGCACAAAGCCTCATCAGGCCGCCGTACGGGGCCTCGCCCCATCAGCGTAGGAACTCCTACAGCTCCGCCAGCAGCTCGGCCTTCTTCGCGCTGAACTCGGCGTCCGTCAGCAGTCCCGCGTCGTGCAGTTCGCCGAGCTGCCGTATGCGGTCGGCGATGTCGGCGGGGCCGCGGTGCGGCTCCAGGGGACGGCACTGCGGCGCGGGCGCGGGGGCCGGACCCGCGGTCCGTACGGCCTGCAGGACGGCCGCGGCGAACGGCAGCGACTCGTGGACCGGACCGTAGCCGAGGCCGAAGATCACCGAGGCCGGGTCCTGTTCGGCGCCGTCCCCGGTCTCCTCCTCGGCGCCGTGCGCCAGCAGCCGCAGATAGCCGTTGTGCCAGGTGCCGGGCGGTGTGGGCGCCGAGCTGCCGTTCTCCGGGGAGCGCCACACCACGCCGGACAGCCCGTCGACCGGAAAGCTCTGGTCGCCGGACTTCCACTTCGCGGACGAGGCGCCGGTCCAGAACCAGCGGAACGCCACCGAGCTGCCGTCGAAGGACGCCTTGCCGTCGTACGCCTTGAAGGTCAGCGGCGGCTCCGGGGCCGCCACGAGGTGCCGCTCCGCGGGGCCCGCCGCGTCCGGGGCGAGGAGGCCGGTCAGCTGGTCGTGGTAGTACTCCGCCTGGTCGGCGCGGTCGGCGGGGAGCACCAGGCGGTACGGGTCGGCGTCGTCCTTGAGCTGTCCGTCGGCGGCATCCATCAGCGGGTCCGCGCCCGGCCGGGGCCGGGCATGCAGGACCACCGTCCCGCGCCTGCCCCGCGAGAGCCGTACCGAGCTCAGCGCTTCGTAGGGGATGCGGCGCTCGCCGAGCGCCTGGAACAGCCTGGGCTTGCGGATCCCCCGTTCGAAGCGGATGAGCACGGAGTCCGTGTCGAACTCCCAGACGGCATGAAAACCGGCCAGCACATCACCCATGCGGTTCATCGTAAGCGGCGGGCGGCCCGCCCGTCCCCCTTCCGTACAGCACTGTGCTACGCGCGTCACGCCGTTCCCCGGCCCCGATGTCCGGCCCGTTGTCCGGCTCCGGCCGGCCGCCGGTCCCGTAGCGGGCCGGGCCGGCCCTCACGCCAGGTCGGCCGCGCAGTTCCCGTCGTCGCTCGCGCAGCTGACGCCCGCGACCGCGCCGACCCCGACGAGCGCGAAGTTGGTCAGGCTCTGCGTCCCCCGGGTGAAATACCCCGCGTGCCCGTTCGCGCCCGCCGCGGACAGCACCCGGGAGCCGAACGCTGGATCCACAGGGTCGGCGCCGTGCCCCAGCCCGCCCAGCTCCAGGTTCGGCACGTCCTGGATCCAGTCCTCCGAGTCCCGCATCGCCCACACCCGGGCGGTGGTGTGCAGCGCGGCGGTGTTCTGGGCGCGCATGCCGGGGCTGCCCGCCACCACGATGTCGCCGACCCGAGAGGGCAGCTCGCGGGCCGCCACCCCGCACACCACGGAGCCGTAGCTGTGGCAGAACAGCGAGACGTCGGCGCTCTTCGGCAGTGCGCCGATCATCGTCTCCAGGCGCTGTGCGCCCGCCCGCGCCAGCTGCCCGGCCGCCGCGTCCACGCCGACGCCGGCGGGCGCGGTGTAGTCGGCCCAGGCGATCACGGCGGTACGGGCGTCGGGGCGCACCGCGCGCTCCGCGTCGTACAGCGAGGACGCCATGCCCACCGGGGCCCGGACGGCCTGCCGGGTCCGCTCGAAGTTCACCAGATTGGTGTCCACGCCGGGCACCACGACCGACACCCGGCGGGCGTGCGTGAGATCACCGAAGACCTCGGCGGCGCGGCCGCCGGCGGCCGGATCGAAGGACAGGATCTGCCGCCCGGGCCGCATCATCGAGTCCAGGCGGTGCATCAGCCGGCCGGCCTCCTGGCGCCCCTCCGGTGTCAGCCGCGCGTCGTGCGAGCGCCGCGCGGCCACGTCGCGCGCCTGGTCCATGGCCTCGCGGTTGGCCTGGTAGCGCAGCGTGGCGGGGGCGCCGGCCATGTTGCCGACGGCGAGCGGATAGCGGTCGGCCAGCCGCAGCCGGTCGGCCTTGCGCAGCCCGGCGAAGAACTTGGCGATGCGGTGCGGTCCCGCGGCCGGGTCGGGCAGCCGGTGGCCGTGGAAGGTGCCACGCGCCCAGGCGGCCCGGGAGCTGCCCAGCGGATCGGTGTCCCCCTTGGTACCTCTGATGCCCGTCCAGCCGGTCACCGCGAGCATCACGAACACCACCACCAGGGCGAGTGCCGCACGCCAGGCGGAGGACTGCAGAAAACCGGGAGGAGCGCCGAGCTCGGAGAAGGAAGTCACCGCGGGACAGCCTAGGAGACGCTATGCGACGGCCGTGGATTGGGTGAGGCAACTCACGTTTCAGTGTGGGTCATTAGGGTCACAACGGACACTTCGCGCCCATTTGTCCTGCTCACGCGTGCAGTGACATGCTCAGTCGGCCGTGCTAAGGGGCGCTTTTCCGCCACTCACCGGCGATTGCCGGAACGATGCCGTCCAGATGCTGTTCGGTGGTCGCGCGGATGGACTCCACGCTGCACTCCCCGGCCTCGCCCCACAACCGCCCGGCCAGCCGCATCACGCCGCTGAACGCCGCCACCACGATCCGCGGCCGCGGATCGGTCTCCACGTCCAGACCCTCGCGCCGGGCGATGGCCGTGGCGATCAGCTCCTCCAGCTCGGAGCTGCGCCGCAGGTGCGCGGCGACCAGCGCGGGCGTCGACTCGATCATTTGGTACGTCCGCATGTGCAGTTCGACCGGGATGATCGACTCGATCACCTGGCCGAGGTCGTCCCAGGCCAGCAGGACGGCGTTGCGCAGCGCCTCCAGCGGGGCCTCGGCGGCCGGGCGGGCCTCCAGGGCGTCCACGAAGCGCGCCTCCACTATCTCCTGGACGGCGAAGACCACGTCTTCCTTGGTGGTGAAGTACCGGAAGAACGTCCGCTGAGAGACGTCGACCGCCTCGGCGATCTCGTCGATCGTGGTGCGGTCGTACCCCTGCTGCGTGCACAGCTCCAGCGCCGCGCGGATCAGTGCGTCGTGCGTACGCCGCTTCTTCCGCTCGCGCAGTCCGCACCGCAGCCCCTCACGCGGCGTCATCTCGGCCCTCATGCGCCGCCCTCCTTGGTGGATCACTGCTGCTCACGATACCTGTGAGCTAACTGACAGTTACTGACGAACGAAACGCTTTGTCAACTGTCAGTGGCTGACATTATTGTCGGGGGCATGAGCTCACAGACCCCGGTAGCCGAGGCGATACCGGACATACCGACCCCGGAACCGCGCAGGGGCCTGCGTGGCCATCCCTGGCTGACTCTCTTCTCCGTCGCGATCGGCGTGATGATGGTGGCGCTCGACGGCACCATCGTCGCCATCGCCAACCCGGCCATCCAGCAGGACCTCGGCGCCACGCTCGCCGACGTCCAATGGATCACCAACGGTTACCTCCTCGCGCTCGCCGTCGCGCTGATCACGGCCGGCAAGCTCGGTGACCGCTTCGGCCACCGGCAGACCTTCCTCATCGGCGTGGTCGGCTTCGCCCTCGCCTCCGGGGCCATCGGCCTCTCCAGCGAGGTGTCGCTGGTCATCGTCTTCCGCGTACTGCAGGGCCTCTTCGGCGCGCTGCTGATGCCGGCCGCGCTCGGCCTGCTGCGCGCGACCTTCCCGGCCGAGAAGCTCAACATGGCCATCGGCATCTGGGGCATGGTCATCGGCGCGTCCACCGCCGGCGGTCCGATCGTCGGCGGCCTGCTCGTCGAGCACGTCAACTGGCAGTCCGTCTTCTTCATCAACGTGCCCGTCGGCGTCGTGGCCCTCCTCCTCGGCCTGGTGATCCTCAAGGACCACCGCGCGAAGAACGCCCCGCGCTCGTTCGACATCCCCGGCATCGTGCTGCTGTCCGGCGCGATGTTCTGCCTGATCTGGGCGCTGATCAAGGCCGGCGAGTGGGGCTGGGGGGACGCCAAGACGTGGGGCTTCCTGATCGGCTCGATCGTGCTCTTCGCGCTCTTCGCCGTGCTGGAGACCAAGGTCCGTGAGCCGCTCATCCCGCTGCGCATGTTCCGCTCCGTACCGCTCACCGCGGGCACGGTCCTGATGGTGCTGATGGCCTTCGCCTTCATGGGCGGCCTGTTCTTCGTCACCTTCTACCTGCAGAACGTGCACGGGATGAGCCCGGTGGACAGCGGTCTGCACCTGCTCCCGCTCACCGGCATGATGATCGTCGGCTCGCCGCTCGCCGGCGCCATGATCACCAAGTTCGGGCCCCGTGTGCCGCTGGTCGGCGGCATGGTGCTCACCGCCGTCGCGATGTACGGCATGTCCACCCTGGACACCGGCACCGGTACCGGCGCGATGTCCCTCTGGTTCGCCCTCCTGGGCCTCGGCCTCGCGCCCGTCATGGTCGGCGCCACCGAGGTCATCGTCGGCAACGCGCCCATGGAGCTCTCCGGCGTCGCGGGCGGCCTCCAGCAGGCCGCGATGCAGGTCGGCGGCAGCCTTGGCACTGCCGTGCTGGGCGCGGTGATGTCGTCCCGGGTCGACCAGAAGCTGCCCGAGAACTGGGACGGCGCGCACCTCCCGCCGGTCCCGCAGGCCCAGCTCGACAAGGCCGCCGACGCGGTCGCGGTCGGCATGTCGCCGGTCCCCAAGGGCACCCCGGCGCCGATCGCCGAGAAGATCACTGCGGTCGCGCACGACACGTTCATCTCCGGGATGGGGCTCGCGTTTACGGTCGCCTGTGGTGTGGCGATTGTCGCGGCGGCGGTTGCGGTCCTGACCAAGCGCGGTGCGAATGCGCCTGAAGGCGCGGGGGTCGGACACATCTAGGCCGGTGCCCCGTGTGCGGCGCCGTTGTGGCTGGTCGCGCCCACGCTGCGAAGCCGCATATCGACTCGCCCCGCGCCCCTTACGGGGCGCGACAACTTCCGGGCCTCATCTACCCCGTCAGGGTGGATGGGGCCCGGATGCGTTCCCCATGTACTGGTGCGGGCGTCAGCTTGGGGCCGGAACGATCGTCACACGATCACGATTCGGGGGGACCCACTATGCGTACGACACTTCTCGTGGCCGCGCTCGGTACGGCCGCACTGCTCAGCACGCCCTTCGCCGCGGACGCGGCCTCGGGGGACTGTGCCGCCGGGCAGCTCTGTCTCTGGCCGAAGGCCGGGTACGAAGGGCCGCGCGAGACCCATGAGCTCGCCGACACCGACATCGAGAGCTGTGTGCCGCTGCCGGACGGCCGCCCCGCACGCTCCTTCGCGAACCGCACGGGACGGCCCGTGACGGCCTTCCAGAGCGCCGAGTGCGCCGAGACCGGCGAGTTCGACACGTATCCGGGCGGCGGGACGTATGTACCGGACTCGCCGTACGCGGTGCGCGCTTTCCGGATCGCGGAGCGGTGAAAAGCGGGTGCCCCCGGACAGTCGTGCTGTCCGGGGGCACCCGCTGCGCTCAGCGGCCGGTCCTACGCGTCGCCGCCGGCCTCGCCGGCTTCGGCTGCCGAAACGTCCAGCAGCTGGTACCGGTCCACGGCCTTCTTCAGGTCCGAGCGGTCGATCTTGCCTTCCTTGGCGAGCTCGGTGAGCACGCCCAGCACGATCGACTGCGCGTCGATGTGGAAGAAGCGGCGCGCCGCGCCACGGGTGTCGGCGAAGCCGAAGCCGTCCGCACCCAGCGACTGGTACGTGCCCGGCACCCAGCGCGCGATCTGGTCGGGAACCGAACGCATCCAGTCGGAGACGGCCACGAACGGACCCTCGGAGCCGGAGAGCTTCCGCGTCACGTACGGGACGCGCTGCTCCTCCTCCGGGTGCAGGAGGTTGTGCTCCTCCACCTCGACCGCATCGCGGCGCAGCTCGTTCCAGGAGGTCGCCGACCAGACGTCCGCCTTGACGTTCCACTCCTCGGCGAGGATCTTCTGGGCCTCCATCGCCCACGGCACGGCCACGCCGGACGCCATGATCTGCGCCGGGATGGAGCCCTCGGAGCCGGTCGCGACCTTGTGGATACCGGCGAGGATGCCCTCGACGTCCACGTCCTCCGGCTCGGCCGGGTGGATGATCGGCTCGTTGTAGACCGTGAGGTAGTAGAAGATGTCCTCGCTGTTCTCGCCGTACATGCGGCGCAGACCGTCCCGGACGATGTGCGCGATCTCGAACCCGTAGGCCGGGTCGTAGGCGACGCACGCCGGGTTGGTCGAGGCGAGCAGCTGGGAGTGGCCGTCGGCGTGCTGCAGACCCTCACCGGTCAGGGTCGTACGGCCCGCGGTCGCACCCAGGACGAAACCGCGCGCCAGCTGGTCGGCCATCTGCCAGAACTGGTCGCCGGTCCGCTGGAAACCGAACATCGAGTAGAAGACGTACACCGGGATCAGCGGCTCGCCGTGGGTGGCGTAGGCCGAGCCCGCCGCGATCAGCGACGCCGTGCAGCCGGCCTCGGTGATGCCGTCGTGCAGCATCTGGCCGGTCGGCGACTCCTTGTACGCCAGCAGCAGCTCGCGGTCGACCGACTCGTAGATCTGGCCCAGCGGGTTGTAGATCTTCGAGGTCGGGAAGAACGCGTCCATGCCGAAGGTGCGGTACTCGTCCGGCGCGATCGGCACGA
This sequence comes from Streptomyces purpurogeneiscleroticus, assembly GCF_020024005.1. Taxonomy (NCBI): domain Bacteria; kingdom Bacillati; phylum Actinomycetota; class Actinomycetes; order Kitasatosporales; family Streptomycetaceae; genus Streptomyces; species Streptomyces purpurogeneiscleroticus. The sequence continues at coordinate 6,913 of NZ_NHSG01000129.1, read as the reverse complement.
AGCGCTTGCCGATCTCCTTGTCCCGCATCAGGTCCTTCAGGACGCGGACGAACGCCATGGTCGTGGCGATCTTCTGCTGCCCCGAGCCCTTCTTGGCGGTCGCGTACGCCTTGTCGCCCGGCAGCTGCAGCGGCTTCGCGCGCACGACACGGGTCGGGACGTACCCGCCGTTCGCCTTGCGGCGGTCGTGCATGTACTGGATCTCTTCGGAGTCCCGGCCGGGGTGGTAGTACGGCGGGAGGCCGTCCTCCAGGTCCTTGTCCGGAATCGGCAGGTGCAGCCGGTCGCGGAACATCTTCAGGTCGTCGACCGTCAGCTTCTTCATCTGGTGGGTCGCGTTGCGGCCCTCGAAGTTCGGGCCGAGCGTCCAGCCCTTGACGGTCTGCGCGAGGATCACGGTCGGCTGGCCCTTGTGCGCCTTGGCCGCCGCGTACGCCGCGTAGATCTTCTTGTGGTCGTGACCGCCGCGTCCCAGGTGCAGGATCTGGTCGTCGGTCATGTTCTCGACCATCTTGCGCAGCCGGTGGTCGTCACCGAAGAAGTGCTCGCGGATGTACGCGCCGGTCTCGGTGGCGTACGTCTGGAACTGGCCGTCGGGCGTGGTGTTCAGCTTGTTGACCAGCACGCCGTCCCGGTCCTGCGCGAGCAGCGGGTCCCAGGAGCGGTCCCAGACCAGCTTGATCACGTTCCAGCCGGCGCCGCGGAACTGCGACTCCAGCTCCTGCATGATCTTGCCGTTGCCGCGGACCGGGCCGTCCAGGCGCTGCAGGTTGCAGTTGACGACGAAGGTCAGGTTGTCCAGGCCCTCGCGCGCGGCGATGGACAGCTGGCCGAGCGACTCGGGCTCGTCCATCTCGCCGTCGCCGAGGAACGCCCACACGTGGCTGTCGGAGGTGTCGGCGATGCCGCGCGCCTCCATGTAGCGGTTCATCCGGGCCTGGTAGATCGCGCCGAGCGGGCCGAGGCCCATCGAGACGGTCGGGAACTCCCAGAAGTCCGGCATCAGCCGCGGGTGCGGGTAGCTGGACAGGCCGTTGGGGGCCTTGGACTTCTCCTGGCGGAAGGCGTCCAGCTGGTCGGCGGAGAGCCGGTCCAGCAGGTAGGCGCGGGCGTACACGCCGGGCGAGGCGTGGCCCTGGAAGAAGATCTGGTCGCCGCCCTTGCCGTCGTCCTTGCCCCGGAAGAAGTGGTTGAAGCCCACGTCGTACAGGGAGGCGGAGGAGGCGAAGGTGGCGATGTGACCGCCGACACCGATACCGGGGCGCTGGGCCCGGGAGACCATGACGGCCGCGTTCCAGCGGGTCGCGTTCAGGACCTTGCGCTCGATCTCCTCGTTGCCGGGGAAGAACGGCTCGTCCTTGGTCGCGATGGTGTTGACGTAGTCCGTGCTGCGCATCTCCGGCACGGCCACGCGCTTCTCGCGGGCCCGCTCGATGAGGCGGAGCATGAGGTAGCGGGCACGTTCCCGGCCTCGCTCATCGACGGCTGCGTCGAGCGAGTCGAGCCATTCCTGGGTCTCTTCAGGATCGAAGTCCGGGACCTGGCTGGGAAGGCCGCCAATGATGATCGGGTTGCGATCGGATCCGGAAGCCACGCTGTTCCTTCACTGTTCTGGTCGTGTCGTACTTTGCGCGCATGTGAGGTCCATGCAGTGCCGAGTACGAGGTCAGATTTCTGTCTCTGCTGGTGTCGCGCCGTCTTCCATCGTGTACCGAGGCACGCGGATACGTCATCTCTACCTGCTGGTAACCGCCCCTGGGCGACGGCCGCCGGCGGGCGCGCCCCCGGGGAGACCAAATCGCAACCTTACGCCCATGTCGCGCACCCCCGGCGTCCGGCCGTACGGTTATCGAACACCCGCATGCGGGCTGTCCGTGCCCCTCACCGGGCCCGGTCGCGCGCGTGTACCCCACAAGACAGGTTCGACGCTGTGGCGTGAATCACCGCGGCGCGGGGTAGAAGGGGTCGCAGTTGCGGCGAGACGGCCGTATCCGTCACCGTTTTGGCGGTCTGGAGGGCCGGGTACTTGCGCGATTCGCCCCGCCCGTGTGGACTACGCCCAATGCCCCGCGCACGCGCGAGGTGTAAGGCATATCCACAAGACATGACAGGAGGCAATCCGTGAGCGCGACCGCGGACCACGCGGAGGAGCGGACCAACCCGGCCGTCAGGCTGGGGTTCGAGCCCGGACAGGTGGTCCAGGAGATCGGCTACGACGACGACGTCGAGCAGGAGCTCCGTGAGGCAATCGAGGCCGTGATCGGCCAGGAGATCGTCGACGAGGACTACGACGACGTCGCCGATGTCGTCCTGCTCTGGTTCCGGGACGAGGACGGCGACCTTACGGACGCCCTGGTCGACGCCATCGGCCTGATCGACGAAGGTGCCCCGGTGTGGCTGCTGACGCCGAAGACCGGACGCGAGGGTTACGTCGAGCCGAGCGACATCAACGAGGCCGCGCAGACTGCGGGTCTGTCCCAGACGAAGAGCATCAACGCAGGCAAGGACTGGAGCGGCAGCCGGCTGGTCACGCCGAAGGCCGCCAAGTCCGGCAAGCGCTGAGCCGTCCGCCGGCACGTCCCCGAGCCCCCTTCCGCAGCCTTCCCCGGCCCCCGTGCCCTGGGAAGGCCGTCCGGAAGGGGGCTCGACGCGTCTTCCGGGGAGGGTCGCCACGTAGGGTTGGCGGGTATCTGTTTGAGCATCTGCGAAGGGAAACAGAACCCATGGCGATCGAGGTCGGCGCGAAGGCTCCGGAGTTCGAGCTGAAGAACCAGCACGGGGAGACCGTCAAGCTCTCCGACTTCCGCGGCGAGAAGAACGTCGTGCTGCTCTTCTACCCCTTCGCCTTCACCGGCGTGTGCACCGGCGAGCTGTGCGCCCTGCGCGACGAGCTGCCCACGTTCGTCAACGACGACGTGCAGCTGCTCGCCGTTTCGAATGACTCCCCGTTCTCGCTGCGCGTCTTCGCCGAGCAGGAGGGCCTGGAGTACCCGCTGCTGTCGGACTTCTGGCCGCACGGCGAGGTTTCCCGCGCGTACGGCGTCTTCGACGAGGAGAAGGGCTGCGCGGTCCGCGGCACCTTCATCATCGACAAGGAGGGCGTGGTCCGCTGGACGGTCGTCAACGGCCTGCCCGACGCGCGTGACCTGAACGAGTACGCCAAGGCGCTCGGCGCCCTCTGAACCGGCGCCTCCGGTCCGGCAGCTGCTGATTCGACACCTCTCCGGGTCGACAACGCGTCATCGGCGGGAACCGGTCACTAGGATCAATTCGTTGTTCTGATGCCATGCACGACGGGGGCGAATGTGTACCCCTCGAACTATGGGAGGACTCGTGGGAGTCAGCCTCAGCAAGGGCGGCAACGTCTCGCTGACGAAGGAAGCCCCCAATCTGACCGCGGTCATCGTCGGTCTGGGCTGGGACGCGCGTACCACCACCGGTACCGACTTCGACCTCGACGCCAGCGCGCTGCTGGCCAACGACCAGGGCAAGGTCGCGAACGACCAGAACTTCGTGTTCTTCAACAACCTGAAGAGCCCGGACGGGTCGGTCGAGCACACCGGGGACAACATCACCGGTGAGGGCGAGGGTGACGACGAGCAGATCAAGGTGAATCTGGCCGGTGTGCCGGCCGATGTCGCCAAGATCGTGTTCCCGGTGTCGATCTACGACGCCGAGACCCGGCAGCAGAGCTTCGGCCAGGTGCGCAACGCCTTCATCCGCGTGGTGAACCAGGCCGACGGCACGGAGCTGGCCCGCTACGACCTGAGCGAGGACGCCTCGACCGAGACCGCCATGGTCTTCGGCGAGCTGTACCGCAACGGCGCGGAGTGGAAGTTCCGGGCCATCGGTCAGGGTTACGCCTCCGGCCTGCGCGGCATCGCGCAGGACTTCGGCGTGAACGTCTGACCGAGGACGCACATTTGCCCGGCGCCGTACGCCCTCCGGGGAGTGCGGCGCCGGCGCGCTTGAGAGCAGAGCACCGACACCGGGGAGGAAGCGAAGAACATGAGCGTCACACTCGCCAAGGGGGGAAACGTCTCCCTCTCGAAGGCCGCTCCCAATCTCACACAGATCATGGTCGGCCTCGGCTGGGACGCGCGTTCCACGACCGGCGCGCCGTTCGACCTGGACGCCAGCGCCCTGCTGTGCACCAGCGGCCGGGTGCTCGGGGACGAGTACTTCGTCTTCTACAACAACCTCAAGAGCCCGGAAGGCTCCGTCGAGCACACCGGGGACAACCTGACGGGTGAGGGCGAGGGTGACGACGAGTCGCTGCTCGTGGATCTCTCCAAGGTTCCGGCCCAGGTGGAGAAGATCGTCTTCCCGGTCTCGATCCATGACGCCGATGCGCGCGGCCAGAGCTTCGGGCAGGTCAGCAACGCTTTCATCCGCGTGGTGAACCAGGCCGACGGCACCGAGCTGGCGCGCTACGACCTCAGCGAGGACGCCTCCACCGAGACGGCAATGATCTTCGGTGAGGTTTACCGGTACGGCGGGGAGTGGAAGTTCAGGGCAGTCGGGCAGGGGTACGCGTCGGGCCTGCGCGGCATCGCTCTAGACTTCGGGGTCAACGTTTCGTAAAGCGCCGTCCGCCCGTGCGCGGGGGACCCCATACATCAAGGGATTGGGTAGGAAGTGCTCCTGAAAACCTTTGGCTGGTCATTCGCCGTCACGGTGGGCGGCTTGGCCTTGGCCGGTGTCCTCTGGGGGTGGCGGGGGCTCGCGATCGTCGGGATCCTCTCGATCCTCGAGATCTCGCTCTCGTTCGACAACGCCGTCATCAATGCGGGCATCCTGCGGAAGATGAATGCCTTCTGGCAGAAGATCTTCCTGACCATCGGCATCCTGATCGCCGTGTTCGGCATGCGGCTGGTCTTCCCGGTCGTCATCGTGGCCGTCACGGCCAAGCTGGGCCCGATCGAGGCCGTCAACCTCGCCATCAACGACAAGGCGCAGTACGAGCACCTCGTCACTGCCGCTCACCCGGCCATCGCGTCCTTCGGCGGCATGTTCCTGCTCATGATCTTCCTCGACTTCATCTTCGAGGAGCGGGAGCACAAGTGGCTGGCCTGGCTGGAGAAGCCGCTGGCCAAGCTCGGCAAGCTCGAAACCCTCTCGATCATCATCGCGCTGGTCACGCTGCTGATCACGGCCATGACCGTGGCCACCGACGCGGCGCACGGCGGCGGTGACAAGAGCGCCACGGTGCTGCTCTCCGGCGTCGCGGGCCTGCTCACGTACCTCCTCGTCGGCGGCATCTCCGGCTACTTCGAGGACAAGCTGGAGGACGCCGACGAAGACGCGGACGAGGGCGAGGAGAAGGCGCCCGCCAAGAAGAACGGCAACGGTTCGGCCGTCGGCCTGGCCGGCAAGGCCGCGTTCTTCATGTTCCTCTACCTCGAGGTCATCGACGCGTCCTTCTCCTTCGACGGCGTCATCGGCGCCTTCGCCATCACCAACGACATCTTCGAGATGGCGCTGGGTCTGGGCATCGGCGCGATGTACATCCGGTCGCTCACCGTCTTCCTCGTCCGCAGGGGCACCCTGGACGACTACGTCTACCTGGAGCACGGCGCGCACTACGCCATCGGCGCGCTGGCGGTGATCCTCCTCATCACCATCAAGTACGAGATCAACGAGGTCATCACGGGTCTGATCGGCGTGCTCCTGATCGCGCTGTCCTTCTTCTCCTCGGTCCGGAAGAATCGGGCCGACGGGCGGCCGAGTGCGGGATCTTCTTCGAAACCCGAGGTCAGCTCGGGAGTGTGATCCCGGTCTGATTGAGGAACGCTTCTCTGCGGGGCGGCCACGAGGCAGGATGCCTCCGGCCGCCCCGCGGCTGTATCCGGTGTGATCTATGGGGTGGGGCGAAGTGTCGTTCTTGGGGAACTGGCGACGCGGCGGAGCGCCGCAGTTCGACAACGGCGGGGCGTCGTACGTCGTCAAGCTGACCAAACGCGACCCCGTGGTCTCGCTGACCAAACAGGGCGCCGCCAGCGGAAACCTCCGGGTCAACCTCTCCTGGCAGATGCGCACCACGGACTTCGCGGAGTACGCCAACAAGCGGCAGAGCCTGTGGCGGCACCCGGGCCGGATATTCAAGCCCGAAGTGGTGCAGGCGCAGGGGCCGGCGGTCGTGAAGATCGACCTCGACCTGGCGTGCATGTACGAGCTCAAGGACGGCACGAAGGGCGTCGTGCAGCCGCTGGGGAACTTCCTCGGCGAGCTCAACAGCCCGCCGTACATACAGCTCAGCGGCGACGACCGGTTCGGCTCGGGGTCGGGCGAGACGCTCTACATCAACCTCGACCACCAGGACGAGTTCAAGCGCCTGCTGATCTTCGTCTACATCTACGACGGCACGCCCGCCTTCGACCGCACGCACGCCATCATCACGCTCTACCCGAGCAGCGGGCCGCGGGTGGAGATCGGGCTGGACGAGCGGGCGCCGCAGGCCCGTTCGTGCGCGGTCTTCATGCTGGAGAACGTCAAGGGCGAGCTGACCGTGCGCCGCGAGGTGAAGTACGTCTACGGCTTCCAGGCCGAGCTGGACCGGCTGTACGGCTGGGGGCTGCAGTGGGGGCGCGGCTACAAGAGCCAGGTGTGAGCGCCGGGCGCGCCCGCCCGCATGTGAAGCGAACGGGCGGCGCGCGCCGTGCCGCGCCCGCCCCGTCTCAGCGGCGCTGGAACTGGGGTCCCTGCGGCGGCAGTACCAGCGGCCCGTGCTCCGGCAGCGGCCCGGTGGGCTGCCCGTCGGGCGCGGGCGGCGGGTAGCCGTAGCCGGTGGCCGCGGTCTGCGGCTGCGGATAGCCGTAAGCGCCCTGCGCGTGGCCGGGCCCCGGCTGCGGGCCCGGGTAGCCGTACGCGGGCCCGGGGGACTGCTCCGGGGGCGGGCCCGGATAGCCGTACG